>DAOMZC010000294.1:0-7388 GCA_035437965.1 Pseudomonadota bacterium | reverse complement strand
TGATGCGGCCGATAAAGCCGGCCCGCTCGGCCAGCGACCGCAGCACCATGCCCACCGTGGCCGAGATCAGCGAGTAGACAAACAGCGCGCCGATGTGCCGCGTCGCTACCGCTAGGCCGGCGCTGAACGTCGGCGTCCCGCCGCGCAGGCGGATGAGCGTGGCGCCGACCAGCGCGGCGTTGGCAAAGAAGATGATGAAGTACTGACACAGGTAGAACGCGAACGAGACCCCGGCGCCGAGCCACGTCGCGTTCTCGCCGTCGAAGGCCGCGCGCAGCGAGTCGCTGACGAAAAACGGCACCGCGAAGCTTACCGTCAAGAGCACGCTCGCCAGCGCTGAGAGGAGCGGGAAGACGAGCAGACCCTTATCCTGCTCCAGGATCTTGGCGCTGGCCTTGACCAGCTCCCAGCTGTTCTGTAGACGATTCGACACGTTGGAAACCCCTTTGCTCGGTAGTGGCGGTGGAGGCGATAGGGACGACTGTTCGGGCAGTCTAGCACGCCGGCCCACGGGCTCGCGCGGCGCCCTGCTAAGCCTGCGGAAAGCAGGGCTTCGGCCGCCGCCTCTTCCCGTCCCGCTGCAGTCCGTCTATGCTGCGCGACCTGATGCCGCCCGTCACACCCAACCCCGAAAAAATCCGCGGCTTTGCCTGCGCCCAGGACTTCGAGAAGTGGCTGCAGCAAAACCACGACAAGCAGGACGAGCTCTGGCTCAAGATTCACAAGAAGGCCAGCGGCCTGCCTACCGTCACCTACGCCGAGGCGCTGGACGTGGCGCTGTGCTGGGGCTGGATCGACGGGCTGAAGAAGACCTTTGACGACAGCTCGTTCCTGCAGCGCTTCACCCCGCGCAAGGGCAAGAGCATCTGGAGCCAGATCAACCGCGGCCACGTCGCTCGCCTCATCGCCGCGGGGCGCATGACGCCGCACGGCCAGAAGCACATCGACGCCGCCATCGCCGACGGCCGCTGGGCCGCGGCGTACGCCTCGGGCCGCAACATGGAGTTCCCCGCCGACCTGCAGGCCGCGATCGAGGCCGAGCCCAAGGCGCGGGAATTCTTCGCCACCCTCAACAGCGCCAACCGCTACGCGCTCGCCTTCCGCACCTGCAACCTGAAGACCGCGGCCGGGCGGCAAAAGCGCATCGCCGAGTTCGTGGAGATGCTGGCGCGCGGGGAGGCTCCGTATCCGAACGGCCCGCTCAGCAAGGCCAGGAAATCTTGATCGACCTGGGCATCTACGCCGACTACAACATCGGCGCTACCATGCCGCAGGAGCTCAGCTACGACTGCCTCCGTTAGGGCGCCTGCTCGAGTATGCGGGCGTCGCCGATGTCGAGGGTGAAGGGCACCGCGTCGCAGCCGAGCCACGGCTTGCGCGGCAGGCGGCCGAGGCGCGGCGCGAGCGACTCCAGGCGCAGGCTGGCGCCGCGCAGGCGGACCCGCAGGCGGCCGGGCACTAAGAGCAGCTGGCCGTCGCGCTGGCCGAAGCCGGGCGCGCGCATGGGGACCTCGGGCAGCCACGCCGGGCTCTGGTTGACGGTGAGCGTGGCGAGCTCGCCCTGTGCATCGCGCACCGTCACGCGGTCGTCATTCCAGCAGAACTCGGCGAGCTCCTTGGGCAGGCCCCAGATGCGCCGGCCGCCGGCCACCGACTCGCGGCTGTCGACCCAGATGTAATCCACGAACAGACCGGGCTTGCGGCCGTAGCGGGCCAGGCGCCCGATGATGAGCTCATCGTAGCGCAGCGTCCCTTCGCAGTAGCGGATGACCGCCACCACCCGGTGGCCGGCGAGCAGCGGGGCAAGCCGCGCCGGCAGCTCCGTTTTCGCCTCCTGCTCGCTGCGAAAAAGTCCCATGAACATCCGGCCGCTCATGCGCCACGGAGTCGGCGGCGGGGTCACGGTGGCGGCGATCTCGGCTCCAGTCATCGCTGCAGTCATCGGGCGCTCCTACTTTGCATAAGGTCGCCCAGACCATAGGCCAAGCCGCGGCAAAACAACAGGCTTTCGCAGCGGGGAGCGCCAGGGAGCGGATCAGCGCGGGCGCGCTAAGGACCGGACTCGAGGGTCTTTATGTAGGTACTGGCCCGCTGCAGCGTTTGTTCCATCGTCGCGATGGCCACTGCTTTGGGATCGTAGCGGACTTCATTTATTTCATTTCGTCCGCGCCAACCGTTGGAGACAGAGTAGACACCTTGAAGCCCTTCCAGGGCTTGCTTGCCGACGTCGTATCAAGAGACCGCGAACACCGCGGTCTTGAGTCCTGCCGGCTCGGGCTTGGCCGGGCCCTTGCCGCTCGAGCTGCCGAGCGCGAACAGACCGATGAACAGGAAGGTCAGGATGCCCATGGTGAGCGCGATGGTCTTCATGCGCTCATGGTAGCCGCGCGGAGGGAAAAGAAAAAGCCCGTTCCCCCTCGCTGAGCCTAAGTCTTTCGCGCGGCAGTGTTTTTATCGGCTCGCCGGGGCGCCCGCCGTTCCCATCGCCGCCACCAGCTGTGAGCCGAGGCCGCTCGCGACAAAGACGTGCTTGCGGTTGGCGCTCAGCCGGCTCACCCAGTCGAAGGCGCCGCCATCGATAAGCGGCAGCTCGAGCTCGCCCGCGCGGAAGCCGAGGAGGAAGCGCAGGCCGCCGCTATAGTAGGGGTGGTTGAGGACCTCGCAGGAGACGGTGACACCGCTCGGGCAGTCGGCGGCGATGCGGTCGAGCAGCGGCGCCCGCTCCTTGGTGGCGAGCAGCCGCAGCGCGCGGCCGGGAAAGGAGTAGCCGTCGCGCTCCAGCAGATCCAGGGCGCGCAGGTGGGTGTGGATGTGCTCGCGGAGCGCCTCGACGACGAAGCCGTGGTCCTTGACCTCGCGCCCGGCCGTGGTCAGGACGAACATGCGGAAGTGCTGACGGAAGTGGCGGGTGATCCCGCTGCGCTGGGCCAGCGGCGGCAGGCGCTGGGCCCGCACCACGCGCTGGGACGTCGCCAGCCGCAGCACCGCCTCCGGGTCCTGGCGCAGGCGGCGCGCGCACTCAAGCGCCAGCGCGTTTGTCGGATCGGAGAGCACCTCGGTGCCGCGCAGCGCCGAGACAATCTTGTTCTGGCTGGCGAGCGCCATCACCGAGCAGGTACCGAGCGGCGTCAGCGGCGACAGCTCCACCGCCTCGAAATCGGCTGCCGCCTCCAGGAGCCGCGCGTCCACCCGCATGAACGTGCGCTGATCGATCGGCGCCGGGGCGGTGAAGTCGTCCTGCTCCCACTGGCGCGTGAGCTCGGGCAGGCTGCGCGCCTTGGCGCGGCGCTCCAGAACCTCCAGCAGGAGCGACCACAGGGATGAGGCGGGCATCTCACCAGCGAGCGCCGCGAACGCTTGCTCATCCGGCAGGCCGTCCGCCCGCCAACCGGGGCTTTTATCATCCGACATGCGCTCAGACTAGCAGAGGATACGCGCACCGGGCCGGCCAAAAACGGAGCCGTTCAGCCAAGCCTTTTCGACCCGCGGCTGCGCAAGGACATCGACATCCTTTTCGTCATCGCCAACTCGCCGTCGATTATTCCCAAGCAGAAGGTCCTGGCGGCGGCGATTCCGCGGTGCCAGGAGCCTGATGGACGCGTGATGGATGCGGGCGGTCAGGACAGCGCCTGGGCCGGAGCGGCGCCGACGCTCTTTAAGTAGTCGGCGGCCAGCTGCATGTTGTCGTTCTGGCTCGGGTGGAAGTCGCGCCGCAGGTACTGTCTGATGCCGGGCCCGAATACTCGCGATAGGAGGCCGCGGCGCTCGCGCATGAGGCGCGCCTGCGGCCCCAGGCGCTGCGCGCCGAACTTGCGATCCTGCCACAGCAGCATGGTGGTGGCGGCGACCCAGAAGCCGGACAGACAGGCGGCGGCGATCAGCAGCCCGGCGACCCGCAGCGGGTAGCTCGGCGCGACCCGCTGGAGCACGTCGAACGCCACCGCCTTGTGCTCGATCTCCTCGGCGGCGTGCCACATCAAGAGGGCTCGCAGCGTCGGGTGGGCGGCGTCGAGGAAGCGCTCGCGCAGGGTCCCCTCGGCGAGGATGGCGGTGAAGTGCTCGCAGGCGGCGGTCACCGCCAGGCGCAGCGCCGGCGGGGCGATGCGCTCGATTCCGTTATAGGCGATGAACTCGTAGATGCGCAGGAAGTCCTCGACCTTGTAGCCCTGGGCGGTGAGGACCTGGAAGAAGCTCTCGTGCGCCTGGGCGTGGCGCCCCTCCTGACCGAAGAAGCCGCGCGCCTGCTCGTGCAGGACCGGGTCGTCCACCTTGTCCAGGTAGTAGCGGACGCTGCGGATGAAGAAGCGCTCGCCGGCCGGGAACAGCAGGTTGACTCCGTTTACCACGTGGGTCGGCAGCGCCAGGCCGCCAAACCAGTGACGCGGGGTGGGGGACTCGAAGTCCGGGGCCAGCGCGCGGGGACGAGGCATCAGCCGAGGAGAGGCAGAGGTCATTGTTGACTCCTGTTCAATAGCCGAATGCAAATCTACGACCCTATTGAACACGAGTCAACAAGACAATCTTCTATACTGCCGCCATGGCGAATGTCCGGAGCGCGCGGCCGCAGGCGAAGGCGCAACTGAAGGCGAAGGTGAAGGCGAAGGCGAAGGCGAAGGCGAAGGTGAAGGCGAAGGTGCAGGTGCAGGTGCAGGCGCAGCTGCCGGCCGAAGAAGCCGCGCCGCCGAGCGCCGCCCGCGCGCGGCTGGAGCTGGACGAGCGCCGGACGCAGCTCCTGGCGCTGGGGGTGCGCTTCTTCAGCGAGAGCCCCTACGATCAGGTGTCGGTCGACGCGGTGGCGCGGGCGGCGGGCATCTCCAAGGGGCTGCTCTATCACTACTTTTCGACCAAGCGCGACTTCTACGTTGCCGCCCTGCGCGCCGCGGCGCAGCAGCTCATCGACGCCACCGCCACCGAGCCGGAGACGCCGCCGCTACTGCGCCTGCAGCGCGGGCTCGACAGCTACCTGGCCTACGTCGAGCGCTGCGCGGCGGCCTACGCGGCGCTGCTGCGCGGCGGCATCGGCTCGGACCCGGCGGTGGCCGCGATCGTCGAAGGGACGCGCCAGCAGTTCTTTTTTCGCATGCTGGAGGGGCTGCACACCGAGCGGCCGGAGCCGGCCCTGCGCACCGCGCTGCGCGGCTGGATCGGGATGGTCGAGGCGATCAGCCTGGACTGGCTGGACCACCGGGACCTGACGCTTACAGCGCTGCGCGATCTGCTGATCGGCATGCTGCTGGCGTCGCTGCAGGTGGCCACGGGCAGCCTGCCCGAGGGGGTCGGCGCGCCGTGATGCCGGGCGTCTGGCGCTGGCGATCGGCGCGGGCCCTCAGTACGGGGTGACTTGGCGGGCGGGTCTGGTGGGCCGCGGCAGCGTGACCCGCGCCCCCTTGTCGGGCGGTGAGGCCGGACGCGCCGGGGTGCCGCTTGCCGCCGGACCCTGTCGTCCTTGAACTCCTGCGCCGCCACCGGACGGCCCGCCCTGGGTCCGCGCGGCGGTCGCGGCCGGCTCTGCCGGCGGGGCGGCGCGGCCGGGCAGGCGCTCGGGCGGGGCGGTCCCGGTATCGCTGCCCAGAAGCTGCGCCCGCAGCTCCTCTTGCAGCATCGTTGCCCAGCCGAGGATCGCGCTGCCGCCCAGCATCCCGACCGCGCACGCCAGCAGCGGCCGCCGCCGCACCAGCCGCGCCTTCTCCAGCTTGAGGGCGCTTGTCACCAAGCTCACCGCCGCTTGGGATCGGGGACGCGCGGGCGGCTTGTCCGCATGCGGCTGGGTCGGCAGATCCGCGAGCTCCGCACTCGCCAGGGCCAGCCAGTCGAGCGCCGCGTACACCGCCGCCATCGCCGGCCGCTGCGCCGGCTCCTTGGCCAGCAGCGAGGCGGTGAGCTGACAGATGTCGCGCGGCACCCCGGGCAGGACCTCGCTCAAAAGGGGCGCCGGCTCGTAGATGTGCTTGGCCAGCACGTCGAACGCCGACTGGCCGGTGAACGGCGCCCGCCCCGCCAGCATCTCGAAGAGGATGATGCCCAGGGCATAGACATCGGTCCGATCGGTCACCTTGTCCGCGGCGCGGCACTGCTCGGGCGACATGTAGCGCGGCGTCCCGAGCAGCGTGCCGGTGCGGGTCTGGATCAGCTCGCGCTGCGACGTCTCGGCGAACTTGGCGATGCCGAAATCGAGGATCTTGACCCGCACGCCGAGCGGGCTGCGCGGGTCGCGCACCAGCATCAGGTTCTCCGGCTTCAGATCGCGGTGGATGACCTGCTTCTCATGCGCCGCCTGCAGCGCCGCGGCGACCTGCGCGCCCACCTGCAGCGTCGCCGCGAGCGGCAGCTTGCCGCCCTGCCCCTTGACGTAGCGGGCCAGCGTCTGCCCGCGCAGGAGCTCCATGACGATGTAGGCCGTCCCATCGGGCAGCTGCCCAAAGTCCGAGATCTGCACCAGGCCCGGGTGGTTGATCAGGTTGACCGCCCGGGCCTCGTTGGCGAAGCGCTGCATCACCCCCGGATCGCGGGCCAGCTGCGGGTGCAGCACCTTGAGCGCGACGCGCCGCTCGATGACCGGGTGGACCGCCTCGTAAACAGTGCCCATGCCACCGACGCCAAGCTGCTTGACGAGCATATACGGACCGACTTGCTGACCCTGCATGAAGCCTAGACTCCCAGCCGCCCCGCGGCGGGCAGCTGCTCGGAGATCACCCGATCAAAAAGTGCCCGTGAAGGAGCATAGGTGGATACGCCTGGCGCCCAGGCGGTCTGACATCAGCGGCTTTTAGCGACGGTGCGCCTCGCGCCGCCGGTCGCGCTGGCGAAGCCGATCGGGGAGAGCTCGCGCGTGGCGAAAAAAACCATCTTGCGCTCAGCGGGCGGCGCCAGGCTTGGTCGCCGGTTCGTTTTCGGCCAGGACGCGCAGCGTGTTCTGACCGAGGATCTTCTCGAGGTCCGCCGGGCTGTAGCCGCGCTGGCGCAGCTCGCGGGTGAGCGCCGGCAGCTTCGAGCCGTCCTCCAGCCCGGCCGGCGTCCCGGTGATGCCGTCGAAGTCGCTGCCGAGGCAGACGTGGTCCACGCCGGCCACCTTGGCGATGTGATCTATATGATCGACAAGCCGCGCAAGGGGCACCTTGGGCAGGCGCCCGCACTCGCTCTGCAGCGCCTGCCAGGTCGCCTTGGGCGCCAGGCCGCGCTTGAGCACCGCGGCGGTGACCGCCTGCTCCGCCTTGGCATACTCCGCATCGAGGAAGCCGGGGTTGTAGTTCACGCACACCGCGCCGCCGTTGCGCGCCACCGCCCGGAGCATCGCGTCGGGTATGTTGCTTGGCCTGTTGGCCAGGGCGCGTCCCGAGGAGTGCGAGGCCAGTACCGGCTTCTGCGCGTAGCTGTAAACATACCAGCAC
>DAOMZC010000293.1:0-7402 GCA_035437965.1 Pseudomonadota bacterium | reverse complement strand
CCCGATGAACTATATCTTTGTCATGCGCCGCGGCCAGCGCGGTGCAGATCTGCCGGCCGAGGCGGATGACGTCCGCGGTGGGCAGCTTGCCGTTCACCCGCTTGAGGCGCTGGCCCAGCGTCTCGCCCTTCAGGTACTCCATGACGATATAAGCCATACCGTCGGGGAGCTGCCCGTAGTCGGAGATCTGCACGAGCCCGGCGTGCTCGATGCGGTTCACGGCGCGGGCTTCGTTGAAGAACCGCGTCGCGATGTCGGTGCGGCGGCCAAGCTCGGCGTGCAGGACCTTGATGGCGACGCGGCGCTCGATGGCCTCGTGCACGGCTTCATACACCGCGCCCATGCCGCCCTTACCGAGCAGCCTGACGATGCGGTAGGGTCCTATGCGTTCTAAGGTCATGCTCGCCAGACTACAAGGAGTCTCACTTAGCGTACCTGATTGCCTCGGCGACTAGCAAGCCAAGGCGCACCGACGAGAGTCGCCACGGCGCGCCGAGTCAGCGCAGGGCCGCGTGATCCTTCGAGCTTCCCTGGGATCTTCGACTAAAATACCGGCTTATAGACCACCGCGTCGCCCGGAATCGGCGCGCGGCTGTTAGCCGATACGCCCACGGCGATGCCTGTGATCAGGATCACGGCGGCGCCACCCCCGATGGCCGTCCAGAACCACCACTTTTTATAAACCGGGCGCGTGTCGGGGGGAGGGGCGACCGGGACGGCCGGGGTCGGATCGGGAGTGGGAGGCGGCGGGGCGGTGGTCGCGGCGGCGCCTTTGGCGGACAGGAGGACCTCGGCCTGCGCCTTGTACTCGCGCACTTTCTTGGTGGTCTCGGGGTCGTCGTTGGGGCTTGCCTGCTCGTAGCGGTTGTAGAAGGTGATGGCCTCGTCCAGGCGGCCGAGGCGATGCAGGGTGCGGCCGATGTTGATGAGCAGCCAGGGCATCTGCCGGCTCTGGTAGGCGGCCTGGAACTCGGGCAGCGCCGCCTCGTAGCGTCCCGACTCGTAGAGGCCGACCGCCCGCTGGTAGTGGTCGCGGCACTCGGCTTCCTTCAGACAGGGATCGCTGCTTGCCTGCGCGGCGGTGGGCGGGGCGGCGTGCGCCTTGGCTCCCAGCGACAAGAGGAGCACGAGCAACGTGACCCAGCGGAACCGCGCACATCGTAAGCTCATGGGTAAGGTCCTGAAAGTGCGAGCGTAGAGAAGCAACGGCTCAGTATATCACCTTGCCGGAGTCATCTTGAACCACCTCATGCGCCGGACGAGCTGCGCAGGTGTGGGCCTGGAGTACAGGGGAGGACAAGGGAAGACCGCGGGGACGATGCAGGCGGGCGTCGCCGGGGTCGGCGGCTGACGCGGGTGCCGGGGCGGGATCGGGGAGCGCCTGGTCAGGCAGCAGAGGCGCTGGTGCTGCGGTGCTCGGCGGCGAACTGGAGCTGATAGAGGCGGGCGTAGACGCCGCCGCGCGCGATCAGCTCATCGTGCGTGCCGCACTCGACGACGCGGCCCTTATGGAACACGACGATGCGGTCGGCCGCCTGGATGGTCGAGAGGCGGTGCGCGATCACCAGCGCGGTGCGGCCGCGCATGACGACCTGCAGGGCGTTCTGCAGCCGGGCCTCGGTGTCGGAGTCGATGCTGGCGGTGGCTTCATCGAGGATGAGGATCGGCGCGTTGCGGTAGACGGCGCGAGCGAAGGCGAGGAGCTGGCGCTCACCGGCGCTGAAGTTGCTGCCGCGGTCGTCGACTCGGGCCTGCAGGCCGCCGCGCCGCTCGAAGATCTCCTGGGCGCCGATGTCCTGCAGCGCCTGCGCCGCGCGTGCCGCATCGGCGTTCGGGTCACCCATGGCGACGTTGGACAGCACCGTGCCGGCGAACAAGAACACGTCCTGCGGCACCACCGAGAACTGCGCCCGCAGCTCATCGCGCGGGTAGGTGCGGACATCGCGGCCCATCACCCGCACGCTGCCGCTCTTGACCGGGTACAGGCGCAGCGCCAGGCTCGCCACCGTGGTCTTGCCGGCGCCGGTGGCCCCGACCAGGGCGATCTTCTCGCCGCGCAGCGCCTGCAGCGACACCTCGCGCAGCACCGGCACGCCGGGCTTGTACTCGAAGTCGACGTGGTCGAGCGCCAGCGCCTCGTTGGCCGGCGGCGCGGGCTGGGCGCTCGCGTCCGCGGGAGCGGGGATGGCAATCGGCTCGGCGCCCTGCTCGCGGTCGGTCTCATCGAGCAGCTGGAAGATGCGCTCGGCGCCGGACAGGGAGCTCTGCAGGATGGTGTAGCGCTGCGAGAGCATGCTCACCGGCTCGAAGAACTGCTTTATGTACTGCGTGAACGTCACCAGCAGCGCGAACGACACCGGCCGACTGCCGAGCTTCTGCACGCCCACCCACCACAGCACGCTGGCGATGCACAGGGTGCTGATCATCTCGATGGCGGCGTCCAGCACCGCCTCGTAATAGATCGAGCGCTTGTTGGCGTCGCGGTAGGCCGAGTTGATGGCGTCGAACTCGCTGGCGGTGGCGGCCTCGCGACCGTAGGCCTGGACGACCGCGATGCCGCCGACCTGCTCGTTGAGGAATGCGTTCAGGCGCGCCGTCTTGGTGCGGATGTCGCGGTAGGCGCGCTTGCTGCCCTGGCGCACGAAGTACACCAGCACGCCGACCACCGGCAGCGCGGCGAACGCGATGAGCGCCAGCTGCCAGTCGAGCGCCAGCATCGCGATGACGATACCGACCAGCAGGACCATATCGCCGGCGGCGTTGAGCACGCCCGAGGAGAAAAGCTCGCTCACCGCATCGACATCGTTGGTGGCGCGGGTGACCAGGCGGCCGACCGGCGTGCGATCGAAGAAGCGCAGGCTCAGCCCCTGCATGAACGAGAACACGTGCTCGCGCAGATCCGACATCGACAGCGAGCCGGCAAGCTGCATGGTGTACATCTGCGCGAACATCAGGACCTGCGAGACCGCGACCAGCCCGGCCAGGTACGCCCCGTCGCGGATGAGCAGCGCCGCCTGCTTGGCCCCCGCGTGCATGACCGCCTGGCCCATCACCCGCGGTCGCAGAAGGTTCAGCCCGGCCAGCACGATCAGCGCCAGCAGCGACAGCACGACGTGGCGCAGGTGCGGACGGATGAACGGCCACAGCCGGCCGAGCAGCTGGAAGTCGTAGCTTTTTTTGAGCGAGTCTTCTTCGTGGAAGGCGCGCAGCTTCTCTTCGGCGCGGCTCGGCGCGGCGTCCGCGCGCTTTTTCTGGCTCACGGCGCACCTCCCGGACCGGCGAGCTGCGCCGCGGCGAGCGGCTCGTCGCTGCGGCCGAACTCCTCAAGCTCACTGGCCACTTTCTGTTCTTCGGCGAACGTGGCGTAGGCGCCGCGGCGGGCGAGCAGCTCCTGGTGGGTGCCCTGCTCGATGATGCGACCGCGGTCGAGGACCACCACGTGCTGGCAGCGCGCCGCCGCGCTCACCCGGTGGGTGATGAGGACCACCGAGCGGCGCTGCGCCTGGCGCTCGATGCTGTCGAGGATCGCCGCCTCGGTCTTGGCGTCCACCGCTGACAGCGGGTCATCGAGCACGAGCAGCGGCGGCTGCCACAAAAGGGCGCGGCCGAGCGCCACCCGCTGCTTCTGCCCGCCGGACAGCTGGACGCCGCGCTCGCCGACGATGGTGTCCATCTGCTCGGGCAGGTCTTCGATCTCGGCCAGCACCTGCGCCTCGCGGGCGGCGGCGCGGATCTGCTGCAGCGCGGTCGGCGAGTCCGGATCGTCCAGGGCGAAGCCGATGTTGCGCGCCACCGTGGTCGAGAACAGGAACGCATCCTGCTGGGCGTAGCCGATCGCCGTGCGCACCGTGTGAAGCGGCAGCTGGCAGACATCGCTGCCGTCGATGAACACGGTGCCCGGCGGCGTCGGCAGGAGGCGCGCCAGCAGCATCGCCAGGGTCGACTTGCCGCTGCCGGTGCGCCCGACGATCGCCACCGAGCCGCCGGCCGGCACGCTGAAGGCGACATCGTCGAGCACCACCCGCTCGCCGTAGCGGAACGACAGGCCGCGCACCTGCAGGTCGCCCTTGACGTTGGCCAGCGCCGGCAGCGGCCCATCGACGATCTCGGGCTTGGCGTCGAGGATCTCCTTGAGGCGGTTGAAGCTTACCCGGCCGCGCTGGACGATCGACAGGACGAACCCCATGGCGATCATCGGCCAGGTCATCCGCCCGAGCGCCAGCGAGAAGGCGAAAAATCCCCCCTCGGAGATCCCGCCGCTCTCCGGCCCCTTGAGCAGCAGCGACGAGCCGTACCAGAAAAACAGCAGCATGCCGAGCGCGCTGACCGCCCCGGTGATCGGGATCATCGCCCCGCGCAGCCGCGCCAGCGACAGGCTGGCCAGCAGGTAATCCTTATTGATCACCGCGAAGCGGGCGCGCTCCTGCGCCTCCAGACCGAAGCTGCGTACCACCCGCACGCCGGCGAGGTTAGTCTGCACGCACTCGGTCAGCTTGCCGAGCGACTCCTGGTTCTGGCGGGTGCGCGAGAACAGCCGCCCCGAGAACCCGCGCGTGACCAGGAGCAGCAGCGGCAGCATGAGCAGCGACACCAGGGTCAGGCGGCCGCTGATCGCCAGCATGATCTGCAGCGCGCTGGCGAACGCAAACGTCACGTTGATGACGTTGAGCACGCCGAAGCCGGTGAGCAGCCGCACCTGCGTGAGGTCGCTGGTCGCCCGGCTCATGATCTCGCCGGCCGACATCTTGCGGAAGTAGGCCAGGCCGACCCTGTGGAGGCTGGTCAGCATCTGCCCGCGCAGGGTGTACTCGATGTCACGGCCGGCGTTGAAGCTGAACCAGCGGCTCGCCACCCGGGTGACGAACGCGACCAGGGCCAAGAGCAGCATGCCCAGCGCCGGCCAGGCGGCGTCGCCCGGGACCTTGCCGGGAGCGCGACCGAAGATGATGTCGATGGCGGTCTTGGACAGCCAGTCGACCCGGTTCATCGCCAGCTGGAAGCAGGCGAGCGTGGCGGCGCCCAGGAAGTAGGCGCCCAGGTGGGCGCGCATGTAGTCGGCAAGCCGGACGCCCGGGTCCGCTGCAGAGGCAGCGCTAGCGGCTGCGGCTTTCGTAGCGGCTTTCGTAGCGGCTTTCGTATCGACTCTCGTATCGACTTTCGTATCGGTGGTCATATTGATTTTGTTCCATGCCCGGTCAGCTCGGCTGCTCGACGCGCTCGCGATCATAGCGCGAGATGGGCCACACAAGGCCGAGCCAGGCGCCGGCTCCGGCCATCCCTATTAAAGCGTAAACGGCGACGGAAAACGTCACCCCGGCGTACTGCAAGAGCGTGATCACCAGCGACGTCACACCCTTGCTGACGCGGTAGCCGAGCACATCGATGATTTCCTTCGCCCGATAGCGTACGTCAAAAGACAGCGGCACATATAGCAGCTCTTTGGCGGCGCGGAATACCGAGTAGTCAAGGACCTTGAATACCATCAGCGCCAGCCCGGCGCGGAACAGCGTCGGCCCCGCCATCAGGTACGCGCACGCCCCCAGGTGCACCAGCGGGATCGCCAGGTGAATGTGACGCATCTGCACGAGCGACAGGAGGACCGGCGCCAGAATGAACTGGCCGATCATCGCGATGCCGTTCACCCACGCGTAGTAGCGCCCCGAAAACGCGTTCTGGGTGTCGATGTCGGGCATCTGATCCTGCAGCATCCCCTTGAACGACAGCTCGAGCACCGCGCCCAGGAGCTGCGCCGAGCCGATGAGGCAGATGAGCAGCACCAGCATGCGATTCTGGCGGAAGAGCTTGAGGCCCAGGTGATCGCTGGAGGTGGACTTCTGGCTGCTCCGGCTGGTGCTGCGCGGCTCGCCGCAGCGCCGGAAGGCGGCCTCGGTAAGGAGGACCGCGGGCACCGTCGCCAGCCCCGCCAGCGGCACCATGGTGAGGGTGCCCCAGCGCGCCGACAGGAGGCTCAGCAGCCAGCCGCCGAGCACCGCGCCGATCGAGGCGATGCCGCAGATCGGGCCATTCAGGCGCTTGGCCGACTGCTTGGACAGCATGCTGTCGATGTACGACCAGTACTGCTCGATGAGCAGCACCACGTAAGACTCTTTGAACACGTAAAGGACGCCGCGCGCGGGCTTGTTGCCGGCCGCGATCGCCAGGTAGCAAAGCCCCATCGTCGCGATCGCCAGCACCGTCGAGACATGCAGCGTCTTGCGCGGCCCGAGCCAGGACAAGAGGCGCCCGTAGCCGACGATGACCAGCGACACCCCGATGGGGACGAGCGCCAGGATCCACGGCAGGCCCTTTTTGCCGTAGGCGGCGACGAACAGGGTGTTCGACGTCGTGCGCAGCATCTCGTAGCCGCACAGCACGCAGCTGGCGGCGGCGGCCACCGAGATCGCCAGCATCACTGCGGGGCGGCCGTGCAGCGCCGGCTTGTCGCGCTCTGCTTTGAGCTCCGGGGCGCCCTGCAGGGGCTCGCTTGGCTGCTGTACCTCCGTCGGCGTCCCGTTGCGCTCCCGCTCCCTCGCCATATTCTCCGCCAGTCAGTTCGCTTCACGGTACCGTATCGCGGGGGCCTATTCAAACGGCAAATTGACGGCAAACCGCCCCAGGCGCTGGTGAATCGCCGCGTCCGACCCGCCGGCGCCAGGCCTTCCCAACTTCGGGACGCTCACCGGGTACGCCGGAAGCGCGCCCAGAGCGGCGGCCCGCTGCGCGGCCCCATGATCATGATCAGGGAGCGCGGCCCGCGCGGAGAGCGGGACCAAATAGGAATCCGAAATTTCCGCGGATTCTTGGGCTCGCTTCTTCCGGAGCCGGACTTTCCGTCGGAGAGCGCGGCTCGGCGTCTGCGCTCGCGGGTCTTGGCGGGCAGCTTTGGCCGCGCGCTTAGGTCGCACCCGGCTTGACATTATCTGGGACGCTCACTCTGATAACGCCCCGGAGGACGAAGGTGAACCACGGAAAACCGCGAAGTTGGGCCCGGTCGGGCGCGCTGGGCAGGCCAGCGATCGGGCGCCTGATTCTGGCGCTGGCGCTGCTCTTGCCGTCGCTGCCCGCGGCGGCCGCAGAGACCCTGCTGCTGCTTGGGGTGGTGCGCGAAGGGAAGCTTGATAACAAGGTGACGCACGCGGTGCACGACCGCCTGGTCCGCTCCGGTGAGACCGTGGCGGCGGCGCAGCAGCTGTCGGCTGCCGAGCGCCAGTGCCTCTTGCCCGAGTGCATGGAGAGCCTGGCCGGGCGCGAGAACGCGCAGCTCGTGCTGACGGCGCGGGTGCAGCAGAGCGCCGGCTTCGCCTACATCGCCGCGTCTTTGTACGACGTGGTGCACCAGCGACCCCTGGACATGAGCGCCGTGTGCGACAAGTGTCTGCCCGAAGCGGTGGCCCTGCGCGTC
>DAOMZC010000292.1:0-7412 GCA_035437965.1 Pseudomonadota bacterium | reverse complement strand
ACCGGCACGATCGCCGCCGCCGGCTGCGGCACCGCGTAGCCGAGCGCGGCGAGCTCGCGCGCCACAAGCTGCGCGGCGGCCATGACCTGGCGGCGGCGCGCGGGCTCGGCGGCGAGCACGGTGAGCGCGGTCAGGGCGGCGGCGACCCCGGCGGGGGCGGGGGCGGTGTCGTAGACGAACGAGCGGGCGCGGTTGCGCAGGTAGTCGCACAGCAGGCGGCTGCCGGCGACAAAGCCGCCCGCCGAGCCGAGGGCCTTGGACAAGGTGCCCATGACCACCGCGACCCGGTCGCCCACCCCCCGCGCCGCCGCCGCTCCCGCGCCGCCGTCGCCGAGCACGCCGATCGAATGCGCCTCGTCGACCATCAGCCAGGCGCCGTGCCGCTCCGCCACCGCCGCCAGCTCAGCGAGCGGCGCCAGATCGCCGTCCATCGAGAACACCCCATCGGTCACGATGAGCACCCGCCCGCGCGCCCGCCCGACAAGCTCGGCGCAGGCGGCGGCGTCGGCGTGCGGGTAGACCGCGATGTCGGCCCCGGACAGGCGGCAGCCGTCGATGATCGAGGCGTGGTTCAGCTGATCCGAGACCACCGTGTCGCCGCGACCGCAGAGGGCGGCGATGGTCCCGAGGTTGGCCAGGTAGCCCGAGCTGAACAGGACGCAGTCGTCCTTGCCCTTGAGCCGAGCCAGCTGCTGCTCAAGCTCGCCGTGCAGGGCGAGCGACCCGCACACAAGCCGCGACGCCCCGCTGCCGGTGCCGAGCGCCCGCGTCGCCTCGGCGGCGGCTTCCGCAAGGCGCGGATCGGCGGCGAGCCCGAGGTAGTTGTTGGAGCACAGAAGTACGAGCTCCTCCTCCCCGATGCGCACGGTCGGCCCGGGCGCGCCGGCGAGCGGCTGCAGGGTGCGCCACAGCCCCGCGTCTTTTAGCGCCTGGGTCTGGGCTTCAAGATAGGAATCAAGGGTTTGGCCTTGCATGGGGGCGCCATGTTAAGGCCTTGGGGGCGCGAGCGCAGCGGCGGCGCTACTTTTTGGGCAGCGCCTGCTGGGCGGCCTGGATGGTCTGCAGGATCTGCGACTGCTGCAGCGAAGACTTGACGCCGATCTGATACACCACCTCGCCAACCCGGCAGAACACCTTGTGTTCTTCCTTGTTGTAAAGCGAGCGCCCGACGAGCAGCGCGACGCCGCCGGCGACGAGCGACAACAGCCCCATCACCACGTCCTCGGTGAGCGGCGGGATGCCGAGGCTCACCTCCTTGAGCTTGGTGAGCTTCTTGTTGGCCTTCTCGCGGACGCTCTCTTTGACCTCGGCCTCTTTTTCGCTGGCAAACGGGTCCTCGTCATTTGAGTCCCGACCTTCGATCCCGTTTTCCTCATCCCCAGAGCTCTTTCCCGTCGCCACCTCCGGCTTGTTTGCCGCCCCTGCGTACATCACCGCTGGCAACACTTTGGCCACAAAGACGATAAGAAAGACAACCCCGACGATGGCCGAGATGACGCCCATGACCGCGCCAGGACGCTCCGAGATTCGCCCCACGAATTCGATCTTCTCTAGCGGGAACTCCGCTACCGGGAAGTTGGTCTCGGCGTCGGGCGCGAACTGGACGACGCGCTTATTGCTGATGACAAGGACTTGGTGCTCGGTGGGCACAAACGGCGCGGGGTATAGGACGGTCTCTTGCGGCTCGGGGGAAAAGGGCATGCCTGATTATAACCGCGCCGGGCCTAACCCTGCTAGACGCCTGCCCGCTTGGCCCTGTGGGGCTCTGCCCACCCCGCGGCAGGTCAGTCCGCAGGCCAGGCAGCGGGCCCCGCGGGCGTTGCAGATCGCCGCTTTCACCAAGTACAGTGAGACAGGGATTATCTAAATGCCGGCGCCACAGTCGTCAGTAATGCAGGAACTCGCCAAGGCGCAGTTTCGTACATTTATGATCAAGCTCCCCCTTGACTGGCGCCAGCCGCAGGGCGAGGCCGGCAAGCAGTACGTGCAGGCGTTCAAGCCGAGCGAGCTCGTGGCGGTACCTCCAGTCGGGAAGCTGTTCATCCCGGCCAGCGTCAACAAGTACCACTGCGACACGGTGACCGAGATCAGCGGCAAGTTCGAGCGCTTCATCGACGGCATCTGCGCCGCGATCTGCCAGGCGTGGGCGACCTGGCAGGCCGCCGCGACGCTCAGCGGGGTGACTATCTTCGGCCCGATCGCGGCGCTCGGTCAGCTCGTCGGTCCGCCGTGGCTGCCGATCATCATGGGCGCGGCGCCCAAGGCGACGCCGATGGAGCTGCGGTACTCGATGGCGATCGCGATGACCCTGAGCAACGCCTGGCTGCAGTACACCGCCTCGGTCAAGGTGCCGTCCATGACGTGGTACCCGGCGTTCGCCGCGTTCCCCGGCCCGGTGACGCCGCCGATGCCCAACATTCCGACGCCGGTGATCTCGCTGACCCAGGTAACGGTGCCGGTGAGCAAGGCGATACTCAAGCAGCAGATGATCGGCAACCTCGGCGACCCGATGGCGCTGCATCACCCCGAGCTGTTCGACAGCATCGCCGACGCGTTCGAAAAGGTCTTTCAGATCTGGCAGACGAGCACCCAGGTCACCAACGTCATGGGCTTCGGACCGGTCCCGACCTTCGCGCCGCCGGTTGTGCCGATGGGGCCAGTGGTCGGCGGTCTCGGCTCCATGCTACCCGGGGGTCTGGTCTAGCCGGGGCCTCAGCTCCGTCGCCGAGTCAGCTTTTTTATGATGCGCAGGAGACGCGATGTACAAGCACGATAGAGATACGAAAGCCGGCCAGATTGGCGGCGGCAACGCCAACACCATGACGGTGGGCATCGTCACCGATAACGTCCACGACAAGGGCGACTACCGCGTCAAGGTGAAGTTCCCGACGCTGCCGCCGAGCCACGGCAGCGGCCAGCAGGAAGAGAGCCACTGGTGCCGCATCGGCACCATGGGCGCTGGCGGCGGCGGTCGCGGTGCGTTCTGGCTGCCCGAGAAAGAGGACGAGGTCCTCGTCGCTTTCGTCAACGGCGATTTCAACCAGGCGGTGGTCATCGCGACGCTGTGGAACGGCATGGACAAGCCGTCGTTCGCCAACCTCGACGCCAAGTCGCCGACCAAGCGCTTCAACAGCGATCACGCCGACTTCCGCGGCCAGGCCGACGCCAAGAAGAACGACATCCGCTCGTTCAGCAGCCGCGCCAAGCACGAGCTCATCTTCAACGACAACGCCTCCAACCCGCGCGTCACCATCGAGTCCGGCCAGAAGCACCGCATCGTCCTCAACGACGCCGGCAACCAGCCGACCAAGATCGAGATCTACGACGGTAAAGAAGAGAACTACATCCTCATCGATACCCAGAACAAGAAGATCACCATCGAGAGCAAGACCGGCGACATCCTCATCAAGGCCAAGGAGAAGGTCCGCATCGAGGCCAAGGTCATCGAGACCGAGAGCAGCAAGGAGACCACCGCCAAGGCCGGCACCAACTACGAGATTCAGGCAAGCTCCAACGTCAAGGTCAAGGCCGGGGCGAACATGGACCTGAACGCCGGCGCCACCATGACCGAGCAGGCTGCCCTGATTAAGTTGAACTAACATGCCACCGCAAGCGCGCGTAAGTGATGTAGCTGTAAATCCGGCGGATGCTCACGGGTGTCCGGCGTGTCCGCACCCGGTGGTCGGGCCGGCGATCCAGGGCTCGACCAACGTGCTGACCAACAACTTGCCGTCGGTGCGCGTCGGTGATCCGGGGATCCACGCGGCGTGCTGCAACGGCAACACCTGGAACGCCAAGATGGGCAGCGGCACCGTCCTTATCAACGGCCGCAAGGCGCACCGCCAGGGCGACATGACCAAGCACTGCGGCGGCATCGGCAACACCGTCGTCGGCTCGCCCAACGTGATCACCGGCGGCTGAAGTCGGCGCGCGAGGTTGTGCCGACGCGCGAGCGCGCTATCGGCCGCCGGTGAAATAAAGGACCAGATCGAGGCTCGGGACAGTCGGGTCGGGGACCGTCACCTGGCCGCGATAGAGCACGGTGGCGCTGGCCGACACGCCCTGACCCTGCAGCTGCGCGCCCGCCGGGACGGCCGGGACGACGAGCTGGGTGGCGGCGCCGGGGGTCGCCGGGCAGCGCATCGAGATCGTGCTCGGGACGCTGGCGCCGGGCATGGCGTCGGTGCTGACGCTGATCAGCACCACCGCGGCGTCGATGCACGAGCGGCCGTCGGCGAGCAGCCAGCGCACGGTGATGTCCTGCGGTGCCGACTCGCCGCAGCCGGTCGCGAGGCCGCCGAGTCCCGCGAGCAAGACGGCTGCCCACCTCAACATTCCTGGGGATACGCGCGCGCGGGGCCTAGCCGAACCAGCCAGCATGGGCGCATGCTAGTGCGTGGGCGCGGCGCTGTCACGCGCTCTGCGCGCGGTCGCGCCGGCCGCGGCAGCCGCCGCACCGGCGCCGTTTCATCGAGTCAAGGCGAGTCAAGGCGAGTCGAGGCGAGCGGCGACAAGAAGGAAGGCAAGATCCAGATGGCCGAGAAGCTGAGCCGCCGTGACCTGTTTAGTATGTTCCGCCGCCCGGTGGCCAAGGAGCCCGAGCCCGTGGTGCTCGCGGTGCCGCTGCGCCCGCCGGGCTCGGTCGATGAGGCCAAGATTGGCGACAGCTGCTATCGCTGCGGCGCCTGCGTCAGCATCTGCCCGCGGCAGGCGATAAAGCCGCTCGACTCCGAGTACAACGAGCGCGCCGGCACCCCCCACATCGTCGCCCGCGACGCGCCGTGCGTGCTGTGCCAGGGCCTTTTGTGCACCACCGTCTGTCCGAGCGGGACGCTGCGCCCGCTGCAGCTGCCCGCCGAGGTGCAGATGGGGCTGGCCGAGGTGAACCCCAAGCGCTGCCTGCCGCATCGCGGCCAGGCGTGCAGCCAGTGTCTGGAGCACTGTCCCGTGCCGGGAGCGATCGTGCTCGACGAAAAAGGGCGGCCGCAGGTAACCGCGGCGTGCACCGGCTGCGGCCTGTGCGAGTATTACTGCCCGACCGAGCCGGCCTCGATCCGGGTGCGCCCGCGGAGCGCCCTGTGAGCACCGCTGCCGGGGTCCGGCCGGCCCACCGTGGCGATCTCGCGGCGCTGGCCGAGCTCGCCGCGGCGGTGGCGACGCAGCCGCTGCTCCAGCGCTACGGGGCCAGCGCGGCGGGACTTTTGCGCGAGCTCGAGCGCATCGTCAAAGACCGGGCCCGGCCTTCGGCGGACAGCGGCAGCCCGCTCGTGAATAGCGACGGGGAAAACCTGCTGCTCGCTCACGGACCGGCGGCGGGCGCGGCTTCAGCGGCGGCGGCCCCCGAGGACGCCGCCGCGCTGTGGGGTCTGGCGCGCTTCTGCACCCGCGGGCAGTTCGGCAACGGCGGCTACCTGCGGCTGCTGGCGCTGCGCCCCGGCTGCGAGGGCCGCGGCATCGGCACCCTGCTGCTGCGCGCCGTCGAAGACGAGGTCAAGCAGCACAGCTCGGCGCTGTTCCTCCTGACCTCGGATTTCAACACCGGCGCCCAGCGGTTCTACGCCCGCCACGGCTATGTCCCGGCCGGCACGCTGCCCGACTTCGCCCGCCCCGGCATCACCGAGAACATCTTCTGGAAGCGGCTGCGCTAGCCGGACTGCGGCTTCAGCTGCGCAGCGAGCCCGCCAGGCCGTGTTCGGCGATGTCCCAGTGCTCGTAGTGCCAGCGCTCGCAGGAGACGGTGCGGCGGAAGCCGAAGCGGAAGGCGTGGCGCCAGAGCCAGCGGCGCACCTGCGGCGAGCGGGTGTCGAGGTCCAGGGCGTGGCCGCTCTGGTGGTTGGAGCCGCCGGGCTTGGCCGCCAGCGGGCCGCGACCGCGCCGGTACAGGTTGTAGAGCTGGCGCTGCTCCTCGGCGGTGCGGAAGCCGCTGTTGACCTGCAGGTGGATGCCGGCCCGGCGGGCGGCGGCGGCCATCTTGAAGAAGGCTTGCGCCGTGCGTACCTCGGCGCGGACAAAGTCGGCGGGCTCCCAGGTGCGCCACAGCTTGGCGCCTCTGCCGACCGGCCGCGACCCCGGCGCCCTGGCGGCAAGCCCGACGCCAAGCTTAATCGGCACGACCGCCAGGACCATCGGGCGACCGCCCCGGAAGCCGAGCGCCGCCTCGGGCACAACCCCCAGATCCCGGTGCAGCCGAGCCCCGAGCGCCGTCGCCGTAACCCACGGCAGGGCGCCCCCGGAGCTCAGGTGGAACCCCGGGCTGGCCAGGTGGGCCAGGACCGCCGACAAGAGCAGAGTCTGGGCAAGCATACGATCAGAATAAAGCCCATCCCCCCAGGGAGGGAACCCGCTAAATACCCTGGGGAACACGTTTTTTGCCCGGCGCAGGATTTCAAATTGGGTAAGCTCGCCCCGAATGCGCCGGTTCATACGGACTGCTCGGAGCGCTCGGTGGGACCACGGCACCGTCACTGGCGGCGGCAGGGGAGGCGATGGTGGAGGCGGCCGGGTCGTTTGGGTCATCGCCTGGAGTGTGCTCGCCGCCCTGGCGACGGTAGCAGGGTGTGAGCCAGAAGGCGCCGGCCGGCGAGCTGCGAAGCTCGTCACCGATGGGGAGCGGCGTGGGGACGAGGGGAGGGAGTCGAGCTCGGACTCGGCGGTGACGCGGTATCAGGCCGCGGCCGGGGTAACTAATCAGGCTGGCCAGGCCGACCTGCGCAGACAGCAGCGAGCAATGCCGCTAGGGCAGGGGCCGGCGCTGCGGCGACCGGGTCCAGGACAGCCAACCTTGCAGCGACTGGCCCCCCCTGTGCCGCACGAGTCCTGGCGGCCCGGCTACGCCCTGGTAGAGCTCGCAACCGTACTGCCCGCCGAGGCAGCGGACGCGGAGTCGGCAGCTCGTGCGGCCGCTGCGCGTGGCAAGGCGGCGGACGCCGAGGCGCATGGGGCCGCTGCGCGTGGCAAGGCAGCGGATGCAAGGGCAGCGGCGCATGGGGCTGCTGCGCCCGGGGAGGCAAGTGACGCAGAGTCGGCGGCTCGGAGGGCCGCGGCGACCGCCGGTCCGGCGGGGGCGACGGTCGTGGCGCCGTCGTGGCAGTTCCTCGGCGGGGTTCGGGTGCAGGCGCTGCGCGAGGTGGTCCCGGGCCCCAGCGGCGGCGGGGCGATCGTCCTTTATGCGCTGCCCGAGGCCCGCGATGAAGCCGCGACGCGTTGGGCGCTCGCCCGGCTGGCCACCGACCCGCGCGTCGCCCGCGTCGAGCCGGATCGTCGCCGCCACGCCGCCGCCCTGCCCAACGATCCGCTGCTACCCCAGCAGTGGAGCCTGCCGCTCATCCGCATGGAGCAGGCCTGAGAGCTCGCCCAGGGCTCGCAGAGCGTGGTAGTGGCGGTCCTCGACACGGGCATCGTCAACAACCACC
>DAOMZC010000291.1:0-7415 GCA_035437965.1 Pseudomonadota bacterium | reverse complement strand
GTTCATCTCCGGGTTCGCGGTTGGCCTGGGGGCAATCGATGGGCGGATCGGCGTCCAGATCAACAACCTCGTCGGTGTCTACCTGCAGCCGCACGTGGCGTTGGGCGGTGGCTCAATCGGCAATATCTCCGTGGGGACCGGCTCGGTGGCGGCAACCGTGATGGTCGATTTCACCTTCATCGATCGGATCTTCGTCGGCGCCGGCGGCGGCTTCGGAGTCGTCAACGCCCCCTACGGCGCGGTGGCGCAGCTCCGCTTCGGCGGCTATCCGGTCTTCAAGCTCGCCGAGGACCGTCCCCGGCGCAAGGGCCTGATGGTAGGAGCGGACACCCGCTTCTACTTCACCCAGGTGGGCCCGGTCCTGGAGCTCATCGCCTCGGTCGGCTACGAAGCTTTCTGAGCCCCTCTGGTTTCGATAGGAGGCCAGGGAGCGTATGATACTTGTATGCGCCACAGGACCCGATGCGGGATGAAGGTGCGCGCCGGCGCGCTGGGCCTGACAAGCCTCCTCGCAAGCCTCCTGGCCGCGTGTACGGACGGTGCCGCAGTGATGGCTGATGCGGGGGTGGTGGAGGTTGAGGAGCCGCCCGACCTGGCGCCGCCGAGCTGCACCGGCACCGCTACCTTCGCGGCGATCCGGCGGCAGATCCTGCCGACCTGCGAAGGTTATGGTTGCCATCTAAGCGAGCCCTATGCGGGCGAGCTGAATCTGAACGGGGCGTCCGCCTACGCCGCTCTAGTCGGGCCACCGGCCCGCGCGGCGCCCAGCCTGCAGCGGGTCCAGCCGGGCCAGCCGCTGGCCAGCTTTCTGTGGCGCAAGCTCGATAATCAGCTGCCGCGCGATTTCACCCAGGGCGTTCCCATGCCGGTGGGCGCGGAGAACTTCTGGACCCCGCTGGCTGCCGACCGGCGCGCCCTTGTCTACTGCTGGATTCTCGCCGGCGCGGAAAACAACTGAGCGGGCGAGCCCACGCGGCGCGCGCGTGTGCAAACAAGGACGATATCGTACACTTTCATCATGCTTAAAAAAGGTCACCACATTAAGCGGATCGGGATGATCTTCGCCGGCGGTCCGGCGCCTGCCTCAAACGCCGTCATCGGCGCCGCCGCGATCTCGTTTCTTGAGGACGAGCGCGAGGTGGTGGGCTTTTTCCACGGGTACTCGAACCTGCAGGACTACCACCCGATCACCCACCGCCTGGTGCCCGACACCCACTACCGGATCTTCTGCGAAAAGGATCTGCGCGGCCTGCGCAACAGCCGCGGGATCATCATCGGCACCTCGCGCGCCAACCCCGGCAAGGGAATCAGCGGGCCGCCGGACCTGGAAGATCCCGGCAAGACGACGCACCTGCGCAACGTGTACTGTGCCCTGGTCGACATGGAGATCGACGCCCTGGTCTCGATCGGCGGCGACGACACGCTCAAGACCGCCAACCTGCTGTACGAGTATCAGAAGCGGCTGCCGGCCAAGGCCCGCCGGGTGCAGATCATCCACCTGCCCAAGACGATCGACAACGACTACAGCGGCATCGACTTCACCTTTGGCTTTTTCACCGCCGTCGACTTCATGGCCAAGGAGGTGCAGAACCTGCGCGCCGACGCCATCGCCACCAGCGCCTACTACATCATCGAGACCATGGGGCGCAAGGCGGGCTGGCTGAGCTACGGCGTGTCGATCGCCGGCGAGGCGAACCTGGTGCTCGCCCCGGAGGATGTCGGCGAGTCTCTGCAGAGCGATGGCCGGCTCGATCTGCACAAGCTGGCCGATCGGATCGTCGAGCTCGCGCTGCTGCGCGAGAGCCGCTACAACAAGCACTACGGCACCGTGGTCATCGCCGAGGGGCTCGGCGAGCTGTTGCCCGAGCAGGCGCTCGACACCGCGAGCCACGATGAGCACGGCCACCTGTCGCTCGGCAAGCTCGATCTGGGCAAGCTGCTCGCCAAGGTGGTGGCCAAGCGCTACGAGCAGCGCACCGGTCGCAAGAAGAAGTTCACCGGCCTGCAGCTCGGTTACGAGTCGCGCTGCGCCCCGCCGCATGCCTACGATGTGATGCTCGGCAGCCAGCTCGGCATCGGCGCCTACCGGGCGCTCGTCGAGGAGAACCTGGACGGTCACCTGGTCAGCGTGCGCGGGCAGCTGGAGCTTCACTACGTCCCGTTCAAAGACCTCATCAACCAGCAGACCCTCAAGACCGAGGTGCGCCTCATCCGGCCTGGCAGTGATTTCCATCGCCTGGCCCGCTTCCTCGAGCCGCGCGTCGATCCCGAGCGCGACTGGAGTCCGGGGCGGCGCAAAGAGACCTGAGCCATATCCGCACCCGCGGAGCGAGCGTTGCGCGAGTCAGCAAAATCAGCCACCTGCGCCGCGCGTTGCGTCCCTGGTCGAGCGGCGCCTATAGTTGAGGAGCGGAGGAACGCTCCATGAAGATGCGATCGGCGAGCCTTTGGGTCTTGTTGCTACTTGGGGCCAGCGCGACGGTCGGCTGCGGCGGGGTGGCGGCGGTGCGCGGCGACTGGGAGGCCGAGCTGAGCGGCACCCTGAGCCCGGACTGCCACAACATCGATCACATCGGCTACGGACTCCATCACGACATCTACCTGAACGGCCGGCAATCGGCGACCCGCGAGGGCAGCGGCGCCCTGAGCCGGCCCGCGGTGCACGCGGGGAGCCGACACGGCGAGTAGCATCGCGGTCACGGGGCCGGGCTCACCGGGGACCTGGCCAGCTTCGCTGTAGGCGGCAGCTGTCGCAGCTGTCTGGGGGCTGTACTTGGAGCGCGCGGCCGGAGGCGCTGGCCGGGGCGGACTTCTAACGGGCGGCGCGGGCGCTGGCGATCAGCGTGCCGCCGCGACCGAGCAGAGCGCTGAGCGCGGTGGCGCCCACGGACGCTGGGAACGTGCCGGCGCCCAGGGTGTAGCTTAGCGCGCGCGCGACCGGACCGGCGCCGGTCGGCTTGCCGGTCAGGGAGTTGAAAAGGACGTTGGGTTCTTCGAGCACCCAGTTCAGCGCGCTCTGCATCCACCCGAACACGTCGAGCTCGGACTCCTGATGGCGCCACGACTCGATCAAAAGTTCGTGCTTGGTCAGCAGGCGCGCCAGGGAGTCCTTAGTGAAGTGGAACAGGTGGCGCGGCACATCAAGGTGAAACCACTTGCGGCCGAAGCAGCGCGCCTGCAGGCCGCCGGCGTCGGGGACCGCCACCAGCAGGGCGCCGCCGGGGCGCACCGCGGCGCGCGCCTGGGCGATCGCGCGATCGACATCGCGGAAGTGCTCCAGCGAGTGCCACATCGTCACCACGTCGAAGCGGCGGTCGCGCGCCGCTTCGCTGATCTCGGCGAACACCGGGATGCCGCCGGGCAGGAGCGGCTCGCTCCCAAGCTCGGTGCCGGTGACCGCCCAGCCGCGCCTCTGCGCCTCGCGCAGAAAAGATCCGTCGCCGCAGCCGATGTCGAGCACCGCGCCGCGCGCCGGGGCGAGCCGCTCCAGCAGCTCGGCGCGCCGCCGCATGCACAGGCGGGCGGTGAAGCCGTGCCGGTTGCCGTAATAGCGCGGCCCGTAATAGGCGCCCAGATCCGCGGGCTGGGGCACGGTCGCGCCGAGGCCGCAGTCCGGGCAGGTGTGGATGGCGAAGGTCTGCTGCGACTGCGGGTCGCGCACCCGCGGGTAGTGCGGGCGCAGGGGAGTCTGGCAAATGTTGCAGGTCGTTTCGGGCATGGCGCTTCCGTGAGCCTCGGCCGGCGAGCTCGCGCGCCAGCCTAGCACGGGCGCGGGACGGCGCAGGACCCGCTGAGCGCCGTTTTACTTCAAGATCTTGAGGATCGACTCGAGCCAGGAGAACGCCACCCCGCGCACCTCGGGGAACTGCGAGGCGATGAGGCTGAACAGCGGCAGGACGCCGTAGATTATTAGCTGCGAGATGAAGTGGCGGTCCCAGGTCACCTTGCCAAGCTCGCTCTTGGCGATGCGGCTCAGGATCTCATCGCGGTTCATCTGGACCAGGGTGAAGATGGTCAGCGGGCCGGTCACCATGATCACCGCCCACACGATGACCAGCATGAAGCGCTGCGGCTGGAACGGATAGCTGAACAGCGCCCCGAGGGCGAGCAGGATGCTCGCGGTGACGAACAGCATGGTGTTGCGCAGGTGCGGAAACAGGCGCGTGACGTAGGCGGCGACCTGGATGGCGATGAAGTCCTCGGCCAGGCGCAGCCACAGGTGCAGCGTGTCGGGCAGGAGCTGCAGGTACATCTCGGCGGTGCTGTGGCCTGCCGGCAGGCCGCCGGGGACGACGCTCGGCTTGTCCTCGCCGCGGCCGACCAGGGTGCCGTGCAGCGGGCGGGCCGCCCAGAAGTGCTTGAGGATCTGGACGATCTGGCGCGCCGCATCGACCATCCGCCGATCCTCGGCGTTGTCGCAGGCGTCCGGGGACGCGCTGCCCGCCATCGGCTGCGGCGAGGTACCGCTCGGGCGCGGACAGGAGTCGGAGCTGTCGAGGAGCTCGGGGTGATCGCGCAGCTCGATGAGCCGGCGCGACAGCTCGGCGGCCTCCGGCCCGGCGTCCTTCAGCGCGGCGAGCTCGCGGTCCTTCAGCTGGTGCAGGTGGTTCATGAGCAGGCGGAAGTGCTGGCACTCTGCTTCGCGCCGCGTGAGGTCGGGCAGCTCGCCCAAAAGGAGCGCCGACAGCGAGCGTGAGATCGGCGTCGGCAGCCGATCGAGCGCCGGCGCCAGCGGGTGGTGCGCCAGGCGCTGCAGGAACAGGCGCAGCCCGTACCACAGCCGCAGGAAGCGATAGAACGCGTAGCCGGTGTTGGCCAGAAGGAGCCCGAAGAGGAAGCGGAACACGAAGTTAAGCGAGTAATGCTCCAGCGACACCAGATCCGAAAGGAGCGTCATCGCCAGAAGGAACGAGACGCTGGCCGCCGCCAGCACGCCGAAGCGGCCGGGGCTCTCCAGCTGCCGGGCGATGCGCGTCACTTCCTTGCGCAGCTCCGAGTCCTCGGCAAGCTCCGCCAAAAGGTCGATGTAGATCGAGGCCAGCTTGTCGATGAGGTAGATGCGCTGCAGGTTGCAGTAGCCCCACAGCTGCAGGTCGGCGGCCAGGAGCCACAGCGGCATCGCCGGCGACAGCCCGATCGCCGGGTGCGCCGAGCGGCCGAGGAACATGAGGGTGTTGAAGTCGTGCTGCAGGTGATTGACGACCGAGACGAACAGCGCAAACCACATCACCGTGCCGGCGCCGAACGCGAAAAGACCCGCTACGTACAGCAGGCTGCGCCGGGCTCCCTGCAGGCCGGCGAAGCGGCGCCGCAGCCGCTCCTGCAGGCGGGCGCGCCAGGCGCGAAAGAGGATGTTCGAGACGATGTCGAGCACGGTGATCGAGAACGCCAGCTCACAGGCCGCCGCGACCAGCGCGATGCCCAGGACGTTCCAGCTGAGCGACGCGTACACGCCCAGGTGATCGATGTGCGACCAGGCGCGCAGCCACAGCGGCAGCTCGTCGGGAGAGAGGGTGGCGGTGAGGTTCCCTTCGCGCAGCTGCATGAAGTGCATGGTCCCGATGAGCAGATAGATGATCCACATCGGTCCAAACCCGAACAGGATATATAGCGGCTGCCGGCGCGCCTCGGAGTGACCGAAGCCCGGGGTGCCGGGTCGCTGCCGCTGCCCGGCGCTGCTCTTGCGCAGGATCTTGAAGAACGACCACGGGGCGGGCAGCGCGGCTTCGGTCGTGTAGTAGCAGCGGAAGTAACAGATGCACAGAAGGACGCCGGTGAGCCCCAGGATCAGCAGCAGCGCGCTCAGCGTCCCCTGCTGGTAGGGCGCGTACAGGTACTCGCCGTGTCCGTCGGCGGGGAACTGGTAGACGTAGCCGAAGTCGTCGTAGTTGCCGGCGCGCATCGCCAGCGGTGACAGGGTGTCGTTGCCGACCGCGCTGATCCAGATCGGCGGGCGGTACTGCGGCTTTATCCCAAACGAGGGCTGCGAGTACTCGATGAGCTGATCGGGGCGGCCGAGCAGCGCCACCGTCGCGTTATAGACTCCCTGATCGGCGTCGCTGGCAAACTGCAGCCGCTGCTGCCAGCCGTGGAACGGATAGGTCCACTGCTGGTTGCGGGTAAACAGCGGATAGGGCGAGATCACCAGCATTCCCTTCAAGTAGGAGCGCGCATCGGGGTGGGTGTAGAGGATGTCGCTCTCGAAGGTGAACAGCACCACGTCCGGGCTGTAGGTGTGGATCTGGTAGGCGAGGAACAGCTTGTCCTCGACATCGGTCGTAAGAAGGCCGACATAGCGGATCTTCTCTGCCGAGATCGTCGACAGGATCTGGGCCAGGGCGCGCTCATCGGAGGCCAGCGTGCGCTCGGACAGGGTGGGGATGACGTCGGCGCGCAGGCTGTCATCGAGGAGCTGCGGCAGCGTCGCCGACAGGCTGGGGAACAGCGACTCGTTGGCGTCGCGCTTGGGCATCGGGGTGCGCTTGGCCAGGGCGCTGTGCAGCCGCGAGATGTGCAGCGGCACCGGCAGCGTCATGCGCGGGCCGTGGCTGCGAAACGGCGTGTTGGCGGCGATCACCGCCTGGCCGTAGAGGGTCGAGGACTCGGTGACCAGGGCCACGTCGTGCTCATCGCCGCCGAGGTTCTCTTTGAGGTAGCGGAAGAACTCGTCCTGCAGCACATCGATGGGAATGACGGTCGCCTGGTAGCGGACGTAGCGCGCCTTGTTGCCGTGCCTTGTGAGCAGCGGCTGGAGCTGCCGGTTGGTCGCCCGCCCCGACAGGATGTTGAAGTTCACGGTCGAGAAGGCGTCGAGCAGGATCTCCAGCGAGGCGACCGAGCCCGAGAACGCGGGGCCGACCAGCCGCACCTCGCCGCAGCTCGGGCAGCTGCCGTCGGGCAGGTGCGCGCTCAGGTGCTGCACCTCCT
Source organism: Pseudomonadota bacterium (assembly GCA_035437965.1). Classification (GTDB taxonomy): domain Bacteria; phylum Myxococcota_A; class Polyangia; order Palsa-1104; family JAEUJZ01; genus CALFML01. The sequence goes on along the minus strand of DAOMZC010000291.1, from coordinate 488 downwards.
TGAGAGCGCGGCTGAAGGCGGCCTTGTGGATGCCCGAGATCGGCGTCTCGCCGATGAGGTAGAGCAGCAGCAGGCGCCGCGTGTCATCGGGGATCTTCGGATCGGGGGAGTGCACGAACAGCGCCACGCCCGGGTTCTGCTCGTAGCAGGGGGCGGTGCCTTTGGACGGAGTGCCCGGCTCCCACGGCAGATCGTAGCGATCCAGGGTGTAGCCGCTGGCCTCGATGGCGCGGCTCATCGAGGCGATTGCGCCGTCAAAGCCCAGGCGCGGCTCGGGCACGGTGGCGAGCAGGAACTGCAGCTTGCTGTCACCGCGGCCCTGGGCCGCCGCCAGCGCCTGATCGGGAGAGTCGGCCGGCGCGTCGGGGAGCGCGAAGAAGTCGAGCAGCAGGCGCGTCCCGTCGCGCGGCCGGCAGTCACCGATGCGGCTGCCCGCGCCCGGGGCGGACTTGCTCGGCGGCTCTGCATGCGCCGCCGGCTCGGCGTGG
>DAOMZC010000290.1:0-7420 GCA_035437965.1 Pseudomonadota bacterium | reverse complement strand
AGGCCAAGCTGCGCCTCGCCGCGCAGAAGGGGCTGCAGGCCCAGGGGTTCCTCCTCACCCCGGACAGCGATCTCGAGGTCGCGCTGGCCGGGGAGCCGCAGCTCAAGAGCTGCCACACCGAGCAGTGTCGGGAGCGGCTCGGGCGCCTGCTGGACGCCCAGGTCGTCGCCCGCTACCGCATAAAGACCCACCTCCTGCCGGGCAACAAGAACCCCGGCTGGCACCTGAACGCCGAGATCCTCGATGTCGAGGTCGGGGCCCTGGGCGCCGGCCTCACCGAGGACTGCGCCGACTGCACCGTCGGCCAGGCCGCCGACCAGCTGAGCGACATGATCCGGCGCGCCGTCCTGCAGAGCGCCGCCCGGCCGCGCGGCGTCCTGGACGTCGCCACCGAGCCGCCCGGGGCATCGGTGTTCGTCGACGGCTCCGAGCTCGGCATCACCCCCTACAAGCGCCCCGCCTTCGTCGGCAAGCACAAGCTGGTCCTGCGCCACACCGGCTACCGCTCGCAGCAGGCCGAGGTCGAGGTCGACGAGACGCAGCGCCGCCGCACCGAGCTGAAGCTCGCCCCCGGGACCGATGCGGTGCCGGTGCTGGTCGTCGAGAAACAGAAGCCTCCGGTCTACAAGAAGTGGTGGTTCTGGGTCGCCATCGGCGGCGCCGCGGTGGCGGCGGGCGCGATCACCGCGGGCGTGGTGCTGGGCACCCAGGCCCGCGAGCGCACGCTGCCGCCCAACACGTACATGTTCCCGTTCTGAGGGAGCGGCCGCCGGGCGCGACGGCCCCGCCGCCCGGGTGGTCGCCCTTGTGGGGGTCGGGTCGGCTCGGGTACCTTAGTCCTATGAGCGATCGAGTAAGCCCCGGCCTGCCTTACCCCCTGGGGGCCACGGTGCGCCCAGACGGGGTCAACTTCAGCGTCTTCTCCAAGAACAGCACCGCCGTCGAGCTGCTCCTATTCGATCGCGAAGACGCCCCGACCCCGTCCGAGGTCATCAAGCTCCATCCCAAGCAGAACCGGACCTTCTACTACTGGCACGTGCACGTAAAAGGGCTCAAGGCGGGACAGGTCTACGCCTACCGCGCCCACGGTCCCATGGTGCCCGAGCAGGGGCTGCGCTTCGACGCCAACAAGGTCCTCCTCGACCCCTACACGCGCGCCGTCACCTGCTCGACCTATCACCGCAAGGCGGCGATCGATCCGGGGGACAACTGCGCGCTGGCGATGCGCGGCGTGGTCGCCGATCCGCACAGCTATGATTGGGAAGGGGATATTCCGCTGCAGCGGCCGTTCGCCGGCTCGGTCTTCTACGAGATGCACGTCGGCGGCTTCACCCGCCACCCAAGCTCCGGAGTCGCCCCCGAGCGGCGCGGGACCTACCTCGGGCTCATCGAGAAGATTCCCTACCTGAAGGAGCTGGGCGTGACCGCGGTGGAGCTCCTGCCGGTGCAGCACTTCGATGTGCAGGACGCCGCGCCCAAGCGGCAAAACTACTGGGGCTACAGTCCCATCGCGTTCTTCGCGCCGCACCGCGGCTACACCTGCGCCCCCGATGTGCTGGCGCCGGTGCGCGAGTTCTGTGATCTGGTCAAGGCCCTGCACCGCGCCGGCATCGAGGTCATCCTCGATGTCGTGTTCAACCACACCACCGAGGGCGATCAGCACGGCCCGACGCTGTCGTACCGCGGTCTGGAGAACCGCGGCTACTACACGCTGCTTGGTCATGACCGCGGGCTGTACGCAAACTACAGCGGCTGCGGCAACACCCTGAACGCCAATCACTCGGTGGTGCGGCGCCTCATCCTCGACTGCCTGCGCTACTGGGTGCGGGTCATGCACGTGGACGGCTTCCGCTTCGATCTGGCGTCCGTGATGTCGCGCGATCCGAGCGGCGAGCTGCTCAAGGAGCCGCCCATCCTGTGGGAGATCGAGTCCGATCCGGTGCTCGCCGGCACCAAGATCATCGCCGAGGCGTGGGACGCCGGGGGCCTGTACCAGGTCGGCTCGTTCACCGGCCACCGCTGGGCCGAGTGGAACGGCCAGTACCGCGACGACGTGCGGCGCTTCATCTGCGGCCACGGCGAGACCGTGGCCAAGCTGACCCACCGCGTCACCGGCAGCCGCGACATCTACAACCAGCCCGGCCGCGACCCCAGCCGCAGCGTCAACTTCATCACCTGCCACGACGGCTTCACGATGAACGACCTGTGCTCGTACGAGCGCAAGCACAACGAGGACAACGGCGAAGACAACCGCGACGGCTCGGACGACAACCACAGCTGCAACTACGGCGTCGAAGGGCCGACCCAGGACCCCGCCATCGAGGCGCTGCGGCTGCGCCAGTGCAAGAACCTCTTGACCATCCTGTTTGTCTCCCAGGGCACCCCCATGCTGCTCATGGGCGACGAGGTCCGGCGGACCCAGCGCGGCAACAACAACGGCTACTGTCAGGACAACGAGCTTAGCTGGTTCAACTGGGACGACGTCCAGAAGCACGCCGGCCTCCTGCGCTTTGTAAAGGGTCTTATCCGCTTGAACCTGAGCCATCGCCTGTTCAAGGAAGAGGTGTTCTGGACCGAGCCGGCCGGCCCCGAGGTCGACTGGCACGGGGTGCGCGTTCACACTCCCGACCTCGCGCACGACTCGCACAGCCTGGCCTTCGAGCTGACCTACCCCGAGCACGGCGAGCACCTGTACATAATCCTCAACTCCTACTGGGAGTCCCTGGTCTTCACCCTGCCGCCGCTGCCGAGCGGCCAGAGCTTCTATCGCGTCATCGACACCGCGCTCGAGTCGCCCAACGACTACTGTGAGCCCGACAGTGCCCCGCCGGTGCTCGCCACTACCTACGCCGCTCAGGCGCGGTCGGCGATCGTCCTGCGCGCCCGCTGAACGCATGCCGAACGAATAAGGAGGACCGGTGCCGGCAGAGTTTCGTGATCAGACCCTGTATTTCATCGTCATCGATCGCTTCCACGATGGCGATCCGCAGAACAACGTCGGCAAGGACAGCGCCTCCTACGACCCCGCGCACAAGGAGTGGTACAAGTACTGGGGTGGTGATCTCCTCGGCATCATCAAGAAGCTCGACTACCTGCGCGGAATGGGAATCTCTTCGGTGTGGATTACTCCCGTCTTCGATCAGGTGGACGCCCTGGTCCAGCTGGCCGTCCCGATGGCTCCCTACCACGGCTACTGGGCCAAGGACTTCAAGCGCATCGACGAGCACCTGGTCGAAGATCCCGAGCACGTGCGCGTGTTCGCCAGCAGCGACACCATCTTCGATCGGCTGCTCAAGGAGATGCACGACCGCGGCATGAAGCTCGTCCTCGATGTCGTGTGCAACCACTCGAACCCGACCACCGTTGGGGCGCGCGGCGAGCTATACGACGACGGTCGCAAGCTCGCCAGCTACGACGAGGATCGCGGCCAGTGGTACCACCACGCCGGCGAGGTGACCGACTGGCGCAACCTGGACGAGATCCAGGGCAAGAGCTTCGCCGGCCTGTCCGACTTCAACGAAGCCAGCTGGGCCTTCCGTTCCTACATCAAGACCGCCATCCAGATGTGGATCGACAAAGGCTGCGACGCCCTGCGCGTCGACACCGTCAAGCACATGCCGCTGTGGTTCTGGCAGGAATTCAGCGGCGACATGCGCAAGTACAAGCCCGAGCTGTTCATGTTCGGTGAGTGGTTCCTCGGCGGCATCTACGACCCCGACTCGGTCCACTTCGCCAACCACAGCGGCATGAGCATGCTCGACTTCGCGATGTGCTTCGCGCTGCAGAACTCCCTGGCCAAGGACCGCTCCCTGCGCGAGATCGAGGCCGTGGTCGACCTCGACGGCGCCTACCACACCGCAACCGAGCTCGTGACCTTCATCGACAACCACGATCTGCCGCGCTTCCTATCGCTGCGCAACGATCCGGTGCGGCTGCGCATGGCCGTCGACATCCTCATGTGCGCCCGCGGCATCCCGTGCATCTACTACGGCACCGAGCAGGGCCTTCACAACGACACCGCCCAGGGCAACGATCCCTACAACCGCCCCATGATGGAGTCCTTCAACACCGACGCCGTCATCTACCGCGACATCGCCAAGCTCGCCCAGCTGCGGCGCGACAACCTGGCCGTGCAGAAGGGCCGCACCGTCACCCGCGCCATCAGCGATGAGGTCTACGCCTTCGAGCGCAGCTACATGGGCCACGTCTGCCTGGTCGTCGTCAACAAGGGCCCCGCCCACCGCCTCGCCCTCAGCCGCCTCGAGCTCCCCGACGGCGCCTACGACAACCTCCTGCCCTGTCCCGGCTCATCGTCCCGCATCACCGTGAACGACGGACGCACCGAGCTCGAGCTGCACTGCGACGCCGTGCAAGTCTACCACCACACCCTGCCGCCCCTCACCGGCAAGAGCATCGTCAACATCCAGGTCAACGGCGCCCGCACCCAGCACGCCGAGGCAATCCATGTGAGCGGCGACTGCGCCGAGCTAGGCAACTGGGACCTCGACCGCGCCCTGCGCCTTGAGCAAATCAACCCCAACACCTGGTCGCTCGACGTCCCCTTCAACGAGAGCGTCGGCCAGCTAGTCCGCTACAAGTACTTCATCAAGGACCCCGCCGGCCACCTCCGCCGCGAGACCAACCTAGGCCACTACCACCGCGTCCCCCCCAACGGCCGCACTAACTGGCGCGACATCTGGGACGACATCCGCTAAGCCCATCCCCCCCCCCACCCCCCTCTTTCAGGGTCACATCTTCAACTTCTTCGGGAGCCAAAAGGCGTGGGCCGACCGGAGATCCTTTTTTGTCAGCGCAGCTGGCAAAAAAGGATCGCAGGGAAGGGGGACCCGCGCCGATCCACACTCCGCAGGTGACCCCCCACAACAGGGCGCAGGCGGTCTTCTACTTGTACTTGTTACTTGTCGTCAATCGTCGGCAGATCCTCAATATTCGGCACCAGCACAATCTCAATCCGCCGATTCTGCCGCCGCCCATCATCGGTATCGTTGGTCGCCACCGGCAACACGTCCGCATACCCCGCCGCCGACAACCGCCGCGCATCCATCCCGCTCTTGACCATCAGATCCAGAACCTCAAGCGCCCGCTCCGCCGACAGCTCCCAGTTCGAGCTGTACTTGGAGTTCTTCCCGATCGGCCGGTTGTCGGTGTGACCCGCAACCTGGAACTTGCGCCCCTCGATGCTGTTGAGGATGCCCGTAACCTGGACGATGGCGTCCTGCCCTTCTTTCTTCAGCGCCGTCTTGCCCGGGTCGAACAGGATGTTGTCCGGCAGCTTCACCAGCATCAGGCCGTTGCGCACCTCGACCTGCAGCTTGCCCGCGTCCACCATCGCCTTGAACTTGGCCAGAAGGTCGCGGAACGCCTTATTCCGCTTGTCCGCCGCCGCCTTGGCGCGCTCCAGATCCTCCAGCGTCGCCCGCATCTTGGCCATCCGCTCCAGCAGGTCCGCCTTGTCGCTGCCGAGCTTACCCGCCTGCCCCTTGAGCGCGTCGATGACCTGCCGCAGATCTTCCTGCTCTTTCTTCAGCGCCGCGATCTGCTGCTCCAGCGCCGTCTTCTGCCGCTCCAGATCCGAGACCTTGCTCTGCAGGTCCGCGTTCTCGCGCAGCTTCAGCTCCCACTGCTCCTTGGGAATGCCGCAGCCGGGCATAAGGGCCACTCCCAAGATCAACGAAAGGAATAACGGTAGCGCTCTTCTCATCGTGCAACTCCAGCGGGCAGCTAGGGGATGGACCTACGCCGGTCGCAGTCAGGCGCCGGCATGCCACCTTCAGCATAGCCGAGAAGCCCGCGGCGGCAAAGGGGGTCTGGCTGCGGGGTTCCGCAATTTTCCCTCCTATCGTATACAGGGAGCATGGCGTACTTGGGCTTGGACTTTAATCTTGGCTTTGCGCGGCTCTTGGCGGCTCGCGATTTTCGTCACCGGCGGCCGCGCGCGCGGCGCTACGGCGGCGCTGCAGCTTGTGCCGTGGTCTGCGCGCTCGGCTGTGCACTCGTACTCGTGCTGGCCTCGGTCTGCGCGGTCGCGGCGCCCGCGCCTGCGGCTTCTCCGCCCGCCGCAGCCCGACCCGGCGCCGGTCCCGCGGCGCGCGATCCGCTGACGCTTAGCGCGGAGCGCTACACCCTGCCGAGCGGCCTCACCGTGCTCCTGCGGCGCGATCCGGCGGTCCCGCGCGTCGTCGTCTCGCTGTGGTTCAACGTCGGGTCCAAGGACGAAGCCGTCGGCCGCACCGGCTTTGCCCACCTGTACGAGCACCTCATGTTCATGGGCACCACCAACGTGCCCGGCAGCCAGTTCGACCAGATCATGGAGGCCGAGGGCGGCAACAACAACGCCAGCACCAGTAACGACCGGACGTTCTACTACGACTTCGGCCCGAGCCACCTGCTCGGGACCCTCCTGTGGCTGGAGGCCGAGCGGCTGACCAACCTGCCGCAGGCGATGACCGATGAGAAGGTGAACCTCCAGCGCGAGGTCGTGCGCAACGAGCGGCGCCAGAGCTACGAGAACCGCCCCTACGGCGCCGCCGAGCTGCGCATGGTCGAGGCGCTGTACCCCAAGGGCCACCCCTACAGCTGGCCGGTCATCGGCTCGCACCAGGACCTCATCAACGCGACGACCCAGGACGTGAAGCAGTTCTTCTACACCTATTACGTCCCGAGCAACGCCACCCTGGCGGTCGTCGGCGACATAGACCTCAACGCGACGCGGCAGCTCATCAAGACCTACTTCGGCTGGATGCCCAAGACCCCCCGGCCCAGGCCCGTCACCTGGGCCGGCGAGCCGCTGCGCGCCCCGGTCGAGAAGCGGGTCACGCTGAGCGATCAGGTGGCCCTGCCGCGGGTCTACATGACCTGGCACGCGCCGCCGGTGCAGAGCCCCGACTTCGCCGCCGTCCAGCTGCTCGCCAGCGTGCTCGGGCTGGGCAAGGCGAGCCGGCTTTACCGCTCGCTGGTGGTCGAGCAGAAGGTGGCGGGCGAGGTGCAGGTGGACGCGGAGCCGCTGACCCTGGGCTCGCTGATGGCGCTGGTCGCCACCGCGCAGAAGGGGGTGAGCGAGGCCGCCCTGGTCGCCGCCGTCGAGCGCGAGCTCGCGCAGCTCGGCCGCCAGCCGATCACCGAGCGCGAGCTGGAGCGCGCCCGCAGCCAGCTGTTCACCCACATCGCCCGGCAGATCGAGACGCCGATCGGGCAGGCGCAGTTCCTCCAGGAGTTCAACGCCTGGTTCGGCGATCCCAACGCCCTGCCCAAGGTGCTGGCGCGGCTGCGGCAGGTCACGCCGCAGGCGCTGAGCGAGCAGATCCGGCGCCTCGGGCTCGGTGAGCCGGGCCGCCGGGTGACCCTGACCGTGGTGCCGGCGACCTCGGCCGCCGCCGCCGCCGCCGAGCCCGCGCTAGTC
>DAOMZC010000289.1:0-7463 GCA_035437965.1 Pseudomonadota bacterium | reverse complement strand
CCGGGCAAGCTGGCCGACCTGACGACCCTTTTGAAGACCCGCGACGTGCCCACCGTGGTGCTCCTTGACCATGAGGTCTCGCCGTCGCAGGCGCGCAACATCCAGGTCGCCACCGGGGCCCACACGGTGCTCGACCGCACGGCGCTGATCCTGGAGATCTTTCACCGCCACGCCCGCAGCCGCCAGGCCAAGCTGCAGGTCGAGCTCGTGCGGCTCTCGTACATGGCGCCTCGCCTGCGCGAGAACCAGAAGGGCGGCGACCGCCAGCGCGGCGGCATCGGCGGCAAGGGCGCCGGCGAGAGCGCCATCGAGCTCGACCGCCGTAAGCTGCGCGACCGGCTGGCCCAGCTGCGCGAGGAGCTGGAGGCCCTCTCGACCGAGCACAAGACCCGCTCGGCCCGTCGCCAGGGCCTGCGCCGGGTCGCCCTGTGCGGCTACACCAACGCCGGCAAGTCGACGCTCTTCCACTCGCTGACCGGCAGCGACACGTACATCGCCGACAAGCTGTTCGCGACGCTCGACACGACGGTGCGGACGCTGGTGCCGGAGCCGCGGCAGAAGGTGCTGGTCTCGGACACCATCGGCTTTATCCGCAACCTGCCGACCAAGCTGGTGGCGTCGTTCAAGACCACCCTGGACGAGGCGCTGGAGGCGAGTCTCATCCTGCACATCGTCGACTGCGCCGACCCGGCCTGCGAGCGCCACATCGAAACGACCAGCGGCGTCCTTTCCGAGATCGGCGCCGGCGAGGTGCCGCAGCTCTTGGTCTTCAACAAGGCCGACAAGCTGCCGGACGGCCAGCTGCCGCCGGGGCTCGCCGAGAAGTTCCCCAAGCACCTCCTAGTCTCGGCCCGCGAGCCGGCCGACGTGGCGCGCCTGCACAAGGCCATCCTGGAGTTCTTCGATCAGGAGCTGACCGAGGCGTGGCTGCTCGTGCCCTACGACCGCCCGCAGCTGCGCGGCCAGATCTTCGCCAGCGCCCAGGTACTGGGCGAAGAGTACGACGACGCCGGCACGCGCTTCCGGGTGCGCATCGACAAGGTAGCGCTCAAGCAGTTGGCGCGCGAAGTGCAAGTGATCACGGGCCAAAAGGAGTAGATCGCTTATGGTCATGCAAAAAGGCACTGACATCAGACCGGCCACCGGCAAGATGGGGGTGCTGCTCCCGGGACTCGGCGCCGTCGCCACCACCGTGATGGCCGGCGTCGAGGCAGTGCGCCGCGGCTTCGCCCGCCCGGTCGGGTCGCTCACCCAGATGGGCACCATCCGCCTCGGCAAGCGCACCGAGAACCGCACGCCCAAGATCACCGAGTTCGTCCCGCTGTCCCCGCTGTCCGAGCTCGAGTTCGGCGCCTGGGACATCTTCCCCGACGACGCCTACGAGGCCGCCGCCCACGCCGGGGTGCTCAGCCGCGAGCACCTGACGCAGGTGCAGCCGTTCCTCTCGACGATAAAGCCGATGGCGGGTGTGTTCGAGCCGCAGTGGGTCAAGAAGCTCCACGGCACCCACGTCAAGCAGGGCAGCTCGAAAATGGACTTGGCAGAGCAGCTTATCGCCGACATCGCGCAGTTTAAAAAGGACCGCGGGGTCGAGCGCTGTGTCGCCGTGTGGTGCGGCTCGACCGAGGTGTACCAGAAGCCGGGGCCGTGCCACGGCTCGCTTGCCGAGTTCGAGGCGGGCCTCCTGCGCAGCGACGAGACGATCGCGCCCTCGGCGATCTATGCGTACGCCTGCCTCAAGTCCAGGGTGCCCTACGCCAACGGCGCCCCCAACCTGTCGCTCGACTTCCCGGCGATGTTCGAGCTGGCCAAAAAGACCCGCATGCCGATCGCCGGCAAGGACTTCAAGACCGGCCAGACGTGGATGAAGACGATCGTGGCGCCGGGGCTGAAGGCGCGGTGCCTCGGGCTCACCGGCTGGTACTCGACCAACATCCTGGGCAACCGCGACGGCGAGGTGCTCGACGACCCGGACTCGTTCAAGACCAAGGAGATGTCCAAGCTCGGGGCGCTGGAGTACATCCTGCAGCCGCACCTCTACCCCGACCTGTACAAAGAGTTCCACCACGTCGTGCGCATCAACTACTACCCGCCGCGCGGCGATAACAAAGAAGGTTGGGACAACATCGACATCTTCGGGTGGATGGGCTACCCGATGCAGATCAAGATCGACTTTCTGTGCCGCGACTCGATCCTGGCGGCGCCGATCGTCCTGGATCTGGCGTTGTTTCTGGATCTCGCCCAGCGCGCCGGGATGCACGGCATCCAGGAGTGGCTATCGTTTTATTTCAAGACCCCGATGACCGCTCCCAGCCTGTACCCGGAGCACGATCTGTTCATTCAGCTGATGAAGCTGAAGAACACCCTGCGCTACCTGCGCGGCGAGGAGCTCATCACCCACCTGGGCGCGGAGTACTACGACTGATGCGGCTCGGGGTTTTTGGCTGCGCGCTCCTCGGCTCGCTGCTGCTGTGCGCGGACGCGGGGGCGGCGGCGCGCCCGCACCCTGGCAAGTCCGCTGCCAAGGTCCGGCCTGGCAAGGCCGCGGTGCGCGGGGGAAAGAAAGAGCTGCGGCGCGGCAAGGCGCAGCGCCGCGGCCGCAAGAAGCGGCGCGAGGTGCCGCCGCAGATGCCCAGCCGGATCGAGCTTACCGCGATCGATCTGGTCAGCGGGACGGCGCACCTGGACGTCATCGGGACGACCCGCCCGCCGGTCACGCAGCTGTTCGTGCTGTCGGATCAGACCGGGCGCCGCTACGCCCCGAGCTTCGCCGAGTGCCACCCGCCGCCGGGGGTGCAGCTTGCCGAGGCCCCAGCGGCGTCCGACCCGGAGGCGGGAGAGAGCGAAGAAAGCGACGAGGGCGAGCCGGCCGCCGGGCTGCCCGAGCTCCCCGCGACCACCCGCTGGCGCTGCAGCCTGACCATCCCGCGCCTTTATCGCCGCGAGCCGATCACCGGCATCACCATGGAGTGGGGCCACCTCAGCGTCGCCGCGTCCGAGCAGACCGTGCAGCGGCTGTGGGGCGAAGCGCGCGCCCAGGCGCCGCTGACCGCCATCGCCGAGCGCCCGCCAGCGCCGATTACGGACCAGGCTGCTGAACAGACCGCCGACCGAGCCGCTGACCGGGCCGCTGACCAGACCAGTACGCCGCACCGACCGGCAGCCGTCGGCCCGGGGTCCGCCGGTTCGGTGGCCGCGACCCCGCCGCTCGACGACGCTCCGGGTAAGCTGGGCGCCTCGCCGCAGGCTGCGCGCTCCCTCCACGCCGCCGACTAGTCGGGCTCGGCCGGCTGGGGACTTGGGGCCTGGGGCCTCATGTCCCCTTTCCATCGTCGAGCATCTCGGCCTAGACTAGCAAGTCACCGGCTGCAGACGAGAAAGCGCATGACCCCCGCGGACATCAAGGACCTTGTCGCCTCGCACATCCCCATGGCGCGCACCCTGCGGCTCCAGGTCGATGAGGTAAGCCCGTCGCGCGTCAGGCTGCTTCTGCCCCAGGACCCGGCGCTGTCAAGCCACACCGGCACCCTGCACGCCGGCGCCCAGACCACCGCGGCCGAGACCGCCGCCATCGCGCTCGGCTTCGCCGTCCTGGAGCACGTCGAGGTCACCTGCCAGAGCAAGTCGGTCGAGCTGCGGTTCCGCAAGCCGGCGCGCGCCGAGCTGTGGGCCTGCGCCCACCTCCCGCCCGAGACCACCGACGGCCTGGAGGCGCGCCTCACCGCCGAAGGCAAGGTCGATCTGGCGATCCTCGTCGAGCTCGCCGACGCCGCCGGCGAGCGCCTTGCCGAAGGTACGGTGACGGTCACCCTGCGCCGCCTGTAGCGCCCGCTTGCCCGGAGAAAGGGCGTGACTCGATCCCGCGGGCTGCCCGGTCGAGGCGCGGCACGAACCTCCAGGGACCCGCGGGCCCGCGCCGCGGCGCGACTTCCCGGTCGAGGCGCGGCGCGGACCGCCAGAGACTCGCGGGCCCGCGCCGCCGGACGCCGGGCCTACGCCGAGCGGGGCCGTCGCCGCAGGAGCAGCAGCCCGATGCCCAGGCCCATGAGCCCCATGAGCCCCGCGCCCGCCGTCGGTCGCCGCCGCCCGTCGGACAGCGCGGTGCAGCCCTGCGCCCCCGGGCCCGCCGCGGCGAGCGACTTCTGGATCGTGTCGGCGTTATCGACGGTCACCTTGGGCATGCCGGTGTCCATGAGCTGCTCGACCCGCTGCGCGTAGGGGATGCTCAGGGTCGGGTAGCTGTTCATGTTGGCGCTGGCGGCCGGGATCTCGACCTTCCAGCCGCCCGAGGTGGTCAGCACCGCGCTCGGGAAGCCGTCCTTGGGGCAGGCCGACTGCAGGGTGGCCTGGTGGTCCTTGGGCACGTCGGGCAGCTCGGCGTTGAAGCTGAACGCCGGGTCGAGGTTCATGTCATCGGGGGACAGCACTGTATAGAGGCGGGTGAGCTTGGGCAGCGTCGGATCGGCAAACAGCGTCTGGGCCACCAGCGTCGGCGCGACGATGCGCTCCTTGAGCTGCATGACCAGCGTCACCGGGTCGAAGGCGGCCAGCGCCGCGGCGATGTCGGCGTACTTGGTCGGGTTCTGCCGGCGGTCGCTATCCAGGTAGTAGCTCAGGTTCGCGTAGTAGTCGCTGGGGGTCACCTGGTTGGCGATGAGCGCCGCCGGCAGCGGGATGTGGGCGCCGAGGATCGCGGTGAGCTGGCTATTGAGCGCGAAGCGCTGCGTCGTCGATCCGGACCGCGTGCCGAGGATCGCCTGGACGAACAGGACCGGATCGGTCTCACGGGTGAGCCCCAGCTGGTCGATGAAGTCGTAGCGGGTGCTCGGGCCGAGCGCGTTCGTCAGGGGAGCGCTCGACCCGGCGAACTCGGTGACGAAGGCGTGGTGGCCGTCGATCTCGCGCACCGCCTTGGCGACGACGTCGGCGTAGTTCTTGACCGAGTTCAGCCAGTCGAGCTGGGCGTCGTCGACGACCGTGTTGTAGTAGTTGCGCGGGATGGCGCGCGCCGGCCCGAGCACCCAGATGAGGACGCCCATGTTGGGCGTCGCCGAGGCCGCCGTCAGGTTGATCGGCACCGCCGGCAGGTCCGCCTGGTAGCGCAGCACCACCGGCTGCACGTCCCCGGCGGTCTGGCCGGCCTTGAGGCGCAGGGCGAGGAAGAAGGCGCCGGGCCGGATGTAGGGCGCCACCGCGCCGTCGGTGCCGGCGGGAATGACGTAGCCGTTGGTCATCAGCCAGTTGAACATCTCGGTCTTGTTGTCGGCCTTGAGGATCGCGTAATCGTAGGGGCCCACCGACGACTGCTTGACCAGCGGCGTCTGCGGCGCCAGGTTCCCCGGCGCGTCCTCGGCCGCCGAGGCGAAGAGGTCGCTGCTGCCGCAGCCGACCGTCGGGCCGTTGCGGCTGGCGCCGCAGGGGATGGTGGTCAGGGAGTAGGTCGGCTGGGTGAACCGGGACAGGACATCGAAGACCTCCTGCGAGCCGACCTCGATGCCGGGGGCGCCGGCGCTGGTCATCGACACCGCGGGGAGCGGCAGCAGCCAGCCGAAGTCCGAGGGCTGCCCGCTGTACTCGACCTGGACCTGCATGACGACCATCCCGTTCTGCTTGGCGAACAGGATCTTCTCGCCGGCTTGCACGACGGGGCTCGCCACGTTGGTCGCGGCGAAGCACCCGCAGGCGTGGGCGGGACTGGCGACGAACATGGGGGCCGCGGTGAGGGCGGCACCGAGCGAGACGGCCAGGGGAAGGGCGCGCTGGAGGCGTGCCAGCAGCAGAGCCAACAGCAGAGATCGACCGCGCGGATAAGAGCTCATTAAGGACCTCCGGGGTTTAGGCTAAGTACCCTTCCAGGCTACTATGTTGAGCTCGCGGGCTGGGGCAAAACGATGCCGAGGGGGCTGCTGTTAGAGAGGGGCATTCGGGCTGCTCGGGCTGCTCGGGCTGCTCGGGCTTGTGCGGTACGTTCGGGCTGCAGCGGCGTGGGTCCCCCTTCCCTGCGATCCTTTTTTGCCAGCTGGCGCTGACAAAAAAGGATCTCCGGTCGGCCCACGCCTGAGGGGGCGCAGGGCGGGAGGGATCAGTTCTTTTTGGCTTCTAGGAGTCGCTGGGCGTGCTGGCGCAGGGCGGTCTCTTCGCCGCTGCTGGTGGGGGGGAGGGTCTGCAGGCTGGTGACTAGCGCGCTCAGCACCTGCGCCGCATCGGAGCGCTTGCCCTCGGCGCGCAGCAGCTCGGCCTCGGCGAGGCGGACGTCGTAGTCGGGCAGCATGGGCTTGGGCAGCTTGCCGAGCAGGGCGCGGGCGGCGGCGAGCTCCTGCTTCTGCTGCGAGCCCTCGGCGAGCGAGACGTGGGCGCGGATGAGCAGGGCGGCGAGGGTGGGCTTCTTGAGCTGGCCAAGGTCGCTCGCGGGGCCGGTGAGCAGGTTTACGACCTCGCCGCCGCGCTCGACCAGGAGCAGGGCGCGCGCCCGCTCGGCCAGGAGCTCCTCGTCGAACTTGCCGGCGATCTCGCCGGTCTGGCGGTGGACGTTGAGCAGCGTGGTCAGGGCCTTCTCGGGGGCCCCGTCGAGCCGCTCGGCGCGCGCCGCGGCGATGAGCAGCTCGTTGTCCTTTTCCTCTTTGAGGAGCTCGGTGTAAAGCTCGTGCGCCTTGGCGAATTCGCCGCGCAGCATGAGCAGGCCGGCGAGCTCGCGCCGCGCCGAGGTCAGGTGGTCGTCGTCGCGCACCGCCGCGGTGAGCTGCTCCTCGGCGGGGCCGAGCACGCCGAGCTCGCGCAGGAGCCGGCCGAGCAGGTAGTGGGCCTCGGCATTGTCGGGGGTCGTGCCGACGACGCTCTCCAGGAGGGCGCGCGCTTCGGACTGCTGCGGCGGCCGCATCGCGAGCAGGGTGCGCGCCCACAGGAGCTGGATGTGCAGCCGGCGATCGCGGCTCGCCTTGGTCTCGCTGGTCGACTTGGGTCTGCCGTCGGCCGGCTCGGCCTTGACCTTGTCCAGCTGGCGCACCAGCGGCTCGAGGCTGCGCCGCGCCGACACCGGCTCGCCGAGCTTGAGGAACAGCTCGCCGGCAAGGAGCTGGGCCCCGATGTGCTCGGCGCTGCCGGCGGGGGTCGCCGCGATCACCTGCCGGGTCACTTGCTGGGCGGCCAGCGTATCGTGGGTAAGGAACAGCGCCTGGGCGCGCAGCAGCTGGGCCTCGGCGTCGAGCGTCGCCTTGGTGGTCTTGTCCTTGCCCTCGATGAGCGGGCCGAGCGCGGTCAGCGCATCGCTGCCCTGCTTGGCGGCGACGAGCCCCCGCGCGAGCAGGATGCGCGAGATGCGGCGCTGCGGCAGGCGGGTGACCAGCTCGCGGGCAATGGCCGCGGCGGGCTCGCCGTCGCCGATGTGCAGCCGCGCCTGGGCGAGCTCCTCTTGAAACAGGACGTCGGTGGGCAGGGCCTTGCTCTGCGCCTTGGTGAGCAGCTCG
>DAOMZC010000288.1:0-7481 GCA_035437965.1 Pseudomonadota bacterium | reverse complement strand
ACTTCGTCGCCGTGCAGGAGGTCGGCCGCGTCGTCCACCCGCTGCTCGCCGCCGGGCAGATCGAGGGCGGGGTCGCCCAGGCGGTGGGCTACGCGCTCTACGAGAAGATGGTGTGGCAGAACGGGCGCATGGCCAACGGCCAGATGACCAACTACATCATGCCGACCTCGCTCGACGTGCCCGATATCCGGGTCGACTTCCTCGAGGTGCCGGCCCCGTACGGGCCGCGCGGCGCCAAGGGCATCGGCGAGCTGCCCATGGACGGCACCGCGCCGGCCATCATCAACGCCGTGGCGGCGGCCACCGGAGTCGAAGTAACCCACATCCCGATGACGCCCGAGGACTTCATGCAGGCCCTTACGGCGACCGCGGAGGCCGCGCCATGAAGCTCTGTCTTACCGTCAACGGCGCCGAGCGCAGCTGCGAGGTGCACCCGCTGGCCCGGCTCCTCGATGTGCTGCGCGAGCCGCTCGAGCTCACCGGGACCAAGGAGGGCTGC
This sequence comes from Pseudomonadota bacterium, assembly GCA_035437965.1. Taxonomy (GTDB): domain Bacteria; phylum Myxococcota_A; class Polyangia; order Palsa-1104; family JAEUJZ01; genus CALFML01. Next base: position 6,982 of record DAOMZC010000288.1, on the reverse strand, counting down.
GGCGAGGGCGAGTGCGGCGCCTGCTCGGTCCTGCTCGATGGGCGGCTCATCAACAGCTGCCTGGTGCCGGCGCTGCAGGTGCACGGCGCGGAGGTGGTGACTATCGAGGGGGTCGCGACCGCGCAGGACCGCCTCGATGCGGTGCAGCAGGCGTTCATCGATCACGGCGGCGCGCAGTGCGGCATCTGCACCCCGGGGATGATCCTCGCCGCCAAGGCGCTGCTCGCCAAGCACCCGCAGCCGACGCTGGCGCAGATCCGTGAGGGCCTGGCCGGGAACCTGTGCCGCTGCACCGGCTACATCAAGATCTTCGAGTCGGTGGTGCACGCTTGCAAGCAGGAGCTGAAGGCCCCGGGCGAGCCGGCCGCGCCGGCGGGAGCTTTGCCATGAGGTCCTATCTTCCCGACTTCACCGCCGAGCGCGCCGGCTCGCTGCCGGCGGCCCTGCACCGCCTTGCCGAGGCCCCGCATCCGCAGCTCGGGCCGTGGCAGCCGCTGGCCGGCGGCACCGATCTGATGGTCCTTTTGGCCGCCGGCAAGCTGCCGCCGGGGCGCTACCTGGACCTGTGGGGCCTCGCCGAGCTGCGCGGCATCGCGGTCACCGCCGACTACGTCGACCTCGGGGCGCTGACCACCTACTCGCAGGTGCGCGAGCACCCGCTGCTCGCCGCCGAGTTTCCGCTGCTCGCCCAGGCCGCCGCCGAGTCGGGGGCGATCGCCATCCAGAACCGCGGCACCCTGGGCGGCAACATCGCCAACGCCTCGCCGGCCGCCGACTCGCCGCCGGCGCTGCTCGCCTATGGGGCGGAGCTCGAGCTGGTCGCGACGGCGGGGTCGCGCTGGCTGCCCTACGCCGACTTCCACACCGGCTACAAGAAGACCCTGCTGCAGCCCGGCGAGCTGATCCGCCGGGTGCGGCTGCCGCGCCTGCCGCCGCCGGGTCCGGACGCGCTGCCCGCCGTCCACTTCTACCGCAAGGTCGGGACCCGGCGGGCGCAGGCGATCTCCAAGGTGTGCCTGGCGGCGTTCGCGCTCGGCGACGGGGAGCAGCTGCGCCTGTGCCGCATCGCGCTCGGCAGCGTCGCGCCGGTGCCGCTGCGCTGCCTGCGCACCGAGGCGGAGCTCTTGCGCCCCGGGGCGCTCACCCCGGCGCGGGTGGCGGCGGCGCAGGCGGTGCTGGCCGATGAGATAACGCCCATCGATGACGTCCGCTCAAGTGCGAGTTACCGACGGCGTGTCGCGCTGAACCTGCTGGCGCAGCTCATCGGCGTGTGTAATCTCTCCCTGCGCTCACGCTAGGCCGCGCTCTGGCTCTCTCGTCTCGCTTCGTTCCGCTCCGTCCCGCTTTGTCGCGAGAGCCAAAACAAAGCTCGTTCTGGCCGGCGCTCCGCTGAAGGTTCCCCTGGCTGCGCACGTCTTGCTCTTGATACCAGCTCGGATTATGAAGCGACCTCGTTGGGCAGTAACACGTTTTTACTACTTAAGAATCTCGCACCCGTGTAACTCCGGCAGTTGGGCGCCCTTAGCTTATGGAGCTGTGCTTGAACCGCAAACCTCTGTCCGTGACGAGTCCCCGGTCGTCGGCACCGACCGGGCCTGTGTCGAGGCCGCGCCAGACCCGGCGCGGCGCGCTACTTCCCCGCGGCCCGCTGCACGCCTTGTGCCTGCTGCACGCCTTGTGCCTGCTACACGCCTTGTGCCTGCTCGTCGGGACGGCCGCCGCCGAGGCCAAGCCCGGCGCCCTGGCTGACTCACCAGAGCTTGTCGACAATAAGAAGATCCTCGCCGGCACCGTCGCCGGGATGGCGCGTGACGAGGACGGGGCGCCGGTCAAGGCGACCAGCGGCCGCCTGTCGCTGCCCGAGCTGTGGGAGCTCGCCGAGCGCCGCAACCCGGGCCTGGTCGCCGGGCGCGAGACCGTCCGCTCGGCGCGCTTTACCCGCGACGAGCAGAAGTGGCTGCGCCTGCCCTCGGGCGATTTCACCGGCTACCTTTCGTGGTCACCCAAGGTCAGCTGCCGCAAGTACGAGGGGGGCTCGGCGATTAGCACGCTCTTCAAGGGCGGGCCCGGGCAGTGCCTGGAGACCGACGGCGCGCTGAACCTGCAGAACGACGACCTGCGCAACTACCTGCCGATCTACGGCGCGCTCGTGCGCCTGGACCTGCGCATCGTGCAGCCGCTGTACACCTTCGGCAAGCTCGACGCGGCGCTCAAGCTCGGCGAGGTCGGGGTGCAGCTGGCGCAGGCGGCGTCCGACGGGGCGCGCGCGGATCTGCAGGTGAACCTGGTGCGCGCCTACTTCGGCCTCAAGGCGGCGCGGGCGGCGCTCTACTCGGTCAAGGAGGGTCAGGAGCAGATCGTCAAGTGGGTGAACCAGATGGACAAAGATCTGGAGTCGGGCAAGACCAACTTCACCGAGATTGATCTGTTGCGCCTCAAGGTCACCGAGTCGGTGGTGCAGGTGCAGGCTGTCGATGCCGAGCGGATCATCGCCAGCGCCCTGGCGGCGCTGCGCTATCTGGCCCAGGACGCGAACGTCGATGTCGATGAGCAGGACCTGCAGCTGTGGGGGCGCGAGGAGCACGACCTTGGCTACTACCTCGACGCCGCGCTGCGCTACCGGCCCGAGCTGCGCGCGCTCAAGGCGACCGGCGAAGGGGCGCGGCTGTTCAAGAAGCTGCGCATCGCCGAGCTCTTCCCCGACTTCGCCCTGGTCGCCAACGTGAACTACGGCCTGGCCTCGGGCATCGAGGACTCCAGTCACGCGTTCGTCAACCACTTCAACTACGTCGGCGCCGGCCTTGGCCTGGTCATGCACATGAGCCTCGACTTCGGGCCGCGGGCGGCGCGGCTGCAGAAGGCGATCGCCGACATGAACGTCTTCGAGGCCCGCAAGCGCGAGGCGCTGGGCGGCGGGGCGCTTGAGATCGAGCGCCAGTATAACGACCTGCGCGAGGCCCAGAAGCGCCTCGCCGCGTCAGAGCAGGCCGAGCGCCGGGCGCGCGGCTGGCTGCAGGGCATCAAGCAGAACATCGATGTCGGCACCGCCGAGTCGCGCGATATGATCGATGCGCTGCGCACCTACTTCGAGCAGCATGTAGCCGTGCTGCGCTCCATCAACGACGTCAACGTACAGGCCGCGGTGCTCCGGCGCTTGTGCGGCCTAGAGGTGATTCCAAAATGAGAGACCATCGTTTTTCCGTGCGCGTCCTGTCCCGCCTCGCCTGCGTGATCGCCCTGCCGACGGTCTTCGTCGGGGCGCTGGTTGTCGGTCTGCCGCTCGGACCGGCGGCCCGCGGCGGCCTGCTGGCGACGGCCGTGGCGGCGCCGGCCGCCGGGCCCAAGGCGACCCTGCAGCGGCTCAACAGCGATGTCGACAAGCGCCTGCGCGCCAACCCCGTGCCCGGCTCGGCCGAGGACACCCGGATCAAGAACGAGGTCAAGGAATTCGCCTCCGAGCTCCTTGATTACAACGAGCTGTGCAAGCGCGCGCTCGGCGAGCACTGGGACAAGATGCCACCGGCGCAGCGCACCGACTTCGTCGCCACGCTCAAGGAGCTCATCGAGCGCAACTACGTAAAGCAGCTCAAGACCAACCTCGACTACCAGGTCACCTACGGCGACGAGTCGATCGACGGCAACGAGGCGCGCGTCACCACCACGATCAAGATCGCCACCAAGGGCAAGGCCACCGAGGCGCTCATCGACTACCGGATGATCAAGGAGACCGCCGGCCCCAAGGGCGAGCGGTGGATGGTCTACGACGTGATCACCGACGAGCTGTCGCTGGTGCGCAACTACCGCACGCAGTTCCAGCGGATCATCAGCGGCCAGGGCTACGACGGCCTGCTCACCAAGATGAAGACCAAGCTCAATGAGGAGCGCGTCAAGGACGGCCTCAAGCCGGTGGACGCGGACAAGCCGGCGCCGGGCGCGGGGGGTGATAAGGCGGCTCCGGCGGCCAAGCCGGCGCCGGGCGGGGACAAGGCGGCTCCGGCGGCCAAGCCGGTCAAGGCGACCAGCCGCAAGACCAGCACCGGCTGACGCTCTGGTTAACCGCCGCCGAGGTACTTGGTGCTATCGAGCCAGCGCGACATCTGCGCCGCTTCCATGCGGCCGACGTTCTCGCTGCTCGTGCTCATCGAGTCGTGCACCCCTTTGAGGGCCATGTAGATCGCGCGGCTCTGCTTCTGCTTGGTCGGGTCATCGGCGATGCGCGCTAGCTCGGCCTCGAGCTCGGCGATGCGAGTCTCGACCCGGCGCCGCAGCTGGTTCTTGGGCGGCCCCGCCGACTCGGGCTTCTGTCCTTCGAGCAGCTGCGAGCTGGCGTCACTCTTGGTCGTCTCAGGCGTGATCTGCTTGATGATGTCGTCCATGGTCTCCTCCGGCGCCGGCCTGTAAGCACCCGACCCCGGGACGATCTTATACGAAAGCCGGGCACGCGGGCAGCGGGCACTGGCCGGGCCGCATCGGCTACAATGCGGCCACACGGCGGCTACGCTAAAGGACAAGTCCATGCCAAAGACCAAAGATCTGGCCGGCAAGGTGGCGGTCATCACCGGCGCCGCGAGCGGCTTCGGGCGCGAGTTTGCGCGGCTCGCAGCGCGCCGCGGCTGCAAGCTGGTGCTCGCCGATGTGCAGGAGGACGCGCTCGCAGAGGCCGCGGCCGAGCTGAGCGCCCACGGCGCCGAGCTCCTCGCCCAGCCCACCAACGTCAGCAAGGCCGAGCAGGTCGAGGCGCTGGCCGAGCGGACCCTGCAGCGTTTCGGCGCCGTCCACCTGCTGTTCAATAACGCCGGGGTCGGAGCCGGTGGCCTCATCTGGGAAAACACGGTGCAGGACTGGGAGTGGGTGCTCGGCGTCAACCTGTGGGGCGTCGTGCACGGGATCCGCACGTTCACGCCGCTGATGATGCAGGGGATGCGGGCCGACCCGGAATACTTTGGTCACATCGTCAACACGTCGTCGATCGCCGGCCTCCTGTCGCCGCCCGGTCTGGGCGTGTACAACGTGTCCAAGCACGCGGTGGTGACGCTGTCCGAGACCCTCTATCACGACCTGCGGCTCATCGAGGCGCGCATCGGCGTATCCGTGCTGTGCCCGGCGTTCGTGCCCACCGGCATCGCCCACTCGCACCGCAACCGCCCGGCCGAGCTGACCAACCAGGCGCCGCCGACCCCGTCCCAGCTGCGGGCACAGGCGCAGACCAAGAAGGCGGTCGAGTCAGGCCACCTCACCGCGGCGCAGGTCGCCGAGCAGACCTTCTCGGCGATCGACGAAGACCGCTTCTACATCCTCACCCATCCGAAGATCCTGTCCTCGGTGGCAACGCGGCTGCAGGACATCCTGGAGCAGCGCCCGCCCTCCGATCCGTTTGCGCACAAGCCGGACGTCAAGCCCAAGCTCTGAGCAGACTTCCCGGCGCCGCCCGCCCAAGCGCCGGGCGCCGCAGCGGCCGGCAATCACAGGCGTATCGGCGACGGTGTCCGCCCGGGTTGCGCCGGATCCTCGATCCGGCATACTGGCTAAGATGACTACTACACTTAAGCCTATTACCGTCCGTCCCCGGCTCCTCCACCTCCTGCAGACTCTGCTCCTGCTTCCTCTGCTTGCCCTCCTTCCCTTGTCCGCTGGCGGCTGCGGCGCGCTCGACTTCGACGTGCAGCAGGGAATCCCCGAGCAGCGCGTGGCCGGCAGCCTGACCGGCGCGCTGTTTGGATCGCTCATTCCCAGTCCCTTCCCGCTGACCATCGACCTGGCGCAAGAGACCAAGGCGCGCGGCACCGGTCCGGTCAAGGCGGCCGGGCTCAAGACGCTGACCTTCGCCATCACCAACACAGCTTCGGCGGGCAGCGTGCACGACTTCCGCTTCGTCGAGACCGTCGACATCTACATCGAGAGCACCAAGTCCGGCAGCACCCTGACGCGGCAGAAGATCGCCGACCTGCCGAGCCCTCCGGGCAACCAGACGACGCTCAGCCTGCGCACCTTCCCGGAGATCAACCTCCTGCCCTACATCAACGAAGGCAGCCGCATCACCTCGACGGCGTCGGGCACCGTCCCGCCCAACGACGTGACCTTCAACGGGCAGATCGTCGTCCACGTCAACACGCTGTAGGCGGCGGCGACCGCCCGGGCCTATTGGCTCTTAGGGAGTCTCGGGAGCGAGGCGGTCGGCGGTGACGAACGAGGGCCGGATGTCGACCGGGAGGTCGGCGATGTTCTGCAGCAGCCGCACGTGCAGCGGCCGCAGCACCGCGCGCTCAGCGAGCAGGCGCTGCGCGGCGGCGTGATCGCCCGTGGCCTCGAGCATGAGCAGCTCGTGGGCGAGCTCGCGCACCGCGGCCTTCATCGCCGGCAGCTGCAGCTCCAGGGTGCCATCCGGACGACCGCGGATCGCGCCGCGATCGAGCAGGTAGTTGACCTGCACCGCGGTGCCCTGGGCGTGCGCCTCCTGCAGGCCGAAGCGCAGGCTGCGCACCGTCGAGGCAAGGTAGGTAACGTACAGCTGCTTCTCGGCGTCCTTGCCGGCCGGCAGCACGCTCTCCAGCCCGAGCTCCTTCTGGTGATCGAGCAGGTACTGCAGCGCGTACAGGCCGACCACATCGGCCTTGGCTTCCTCTAGCGGACTATAAAGCTCCTTGAGCTCCTCGCGCGGGGTGGTCGCCCGGCCCTTCACCTTGATCTGGTGCGGCCCGAGGCCATGGGTCAGCTCGTGGGCGAGGATATGGGTGAAGAACCACTCGAAGCTCGGCTCGCCGCGCGTCTCCGGCGGCAGCACCCGAGCCGCCATCGGCAGGAGGATCTTCTGGAACTTCGCCTCCTGGACGTTCTTGAGCATGATCCGCTTGGTGCCGCGCTCGGTGGTGATGCGCTCGTCGTTGGGCAGGTTGTAGGCGGCGGACTGGACGCCCTGGTTGCCCTCACCGGCGCTGAAAAGCTCGTTGACGACGCGGATGGGGGCGGTCGCGCCGACCTTGGG
>DAOMZC010000287.1:0-7536 GCA_035437965.1 Pseudomonadota bacterium | reverse complement strand
CTCGTGCTCCTTATCGGCGACGGCCTGGCACCGTGGGCGAGCGCCCGGGCGGACAAGCTGGACCTGCTGGCGCAGTACGAAGAGAAGCTGGTGGCGGCGGCGCTGATGCGGCGCGGCCTGTCGATGGCCGACGTCCACCCGCTGCCCGAGGGCAAGTACATCGAGGCGATCGAGATCGACGCTAGCCCCATCATCCTCAAGGGCGATCTGCCGCTGTCGAGCAAGCTGCCGTGGACGATCCTCAACCGCCTGCACGTCCGCACGCGCGACGCGGTGATCGCTCGCGAGCTGTTATTTTCCGTCGGTGAGGCGTTCCGCAGCGACCGCTTCGAGGAGAGCGGCCGCAACCTGCGCAGCCTGTTCATCCTCGGGGTGGCGCGGCTCTTGGCGGTGCGCGGCTCGGCGCCCGATCGGGTGCGCGTGCTGGTGGTCACCAAGGATCAGTGGAGCCTGCGGCTCAACACCACGTTCAACCTCGATCAGGCGCGGGTGGACGCGCTGGCGTTCCAGTTCGCCGAGGTCAACCTGGCCGGGCGCAACAAGCGCATCTCGCTCGATTTCGGGCTCGATCCGGGGCGCTACAACCTGGGCTCGAGCTACACCGACCCGCGCATCTGGGGCTCGCGCCACCAGCTCAAGGTCGTCGGGGCGCTCTACCTCAGCCGGGCGAGCAGCGCGCTGGAGGGCGGGCAGCTGCAGCTCAGCGTCGGGCGACCGCTGTTCAGCCTGCGCACCCGCCTGGGCTGGCAGGCGCAGTTCCAGTACCTGCAGGACATCGTCCGCTACTTCGCCGGCGGCGAGCTCTATCAGCGGACGATCCTCGGCGAGAGCGTCCCCGATCAGTTCAAGCGCCAGAACATCGCCGGCAGCGTGCAGGCCACCTACTCGATGGGGGTGATCGAGAAGGTCAACCTCACCGCGGGCTTCCTCGTGTCGCGGGTGCGCTACGCGCTGCCCGATGACTTTCCCCAGACGATCTCCGACGCCGCCCGCCGCGCCTACCGCGACCTGTTGCCGCGCAGCGAGGACACCAGCGGCCCCTACTTTCTCCTCGACGCCTTCGTCGCCCGCTACGTGCGGCTCAAGAACATCCAGACCCTGGCGCTCAGCGAGGACTTCCGCCTGGGTCCGCAGCTCACCGCCGAGATCCGCTTTGCCTCGCACTTGTTCGGGCTGGCCAGCGACTTCGTCCAGCTGGCCGCCGGCTACACCGAGCAGCGCTACTTCCGCGACGACCTCCTCACCTTCACCGTCACCGGCGGCGTCCGCGTCCAGTACGGCGTCTATCCGGGGTCGAACCTGGTAAACCAGACGGTCTCGGCGTCGCTGCGCAATGTCTCGCCGCGCTTTGGGCCGCTGCGCCTGCACGTCTACGGGCAGCTCAACCTGCGCTCGCACGACATCGACAACCGGCGGCTGACCCTCGGCTCGGACAACGGCCTGCGCGGCTACGCCCCGCGCGGGTTCCAGGGCCCGAACCTCTACCAGCTCAACGTCGAGCTGCGCTCGACGGCGCTCAACCTGTGGACGATCCACGTCGGCGCCGTGCTGTTCTACGACGCCGGCGACGCGCCCACCGGCCTGGACCAGTACGATCAGCAGGGGGTCTACCAGCCCGGCGGCTACCACCAGGACGCCGGCCTCGGCCTGCGCATCCTGCTGCCGCAGTTCAACCGCGACGTGATTCGCCTGGACCTCGCCTTCCCCTTCGAGCAAGACCCCCGGACCACCAGCTGGGCGCCGCGCTTCTCGGCGTCATTCGGGCAGGCGTTCTAACCCCTGTCTCAACCAATAATTACTGGCGCGCAGGTCGACACGCCCGCCCCGACGATCGTGTAGGGGAGGTTGCTGAGGATCGTCGCCACGTTGCCGTCGTCGGGCGTAAACAGGAAGACCTGCGAGTTGTTCATGCCGGTCATCGAGTCGAGCACCGTCACGAACAGGTAGAACCGCCCGCCCCAGTGGGCGAACGCCCAGGCCGACACCGACCCCGACAGCGGCGGCATCGGCCACTGCACCACCGGCTGCGCGGTCGTCTTGTCGAGCTGCCCCGCGAACGTCATCCGGGTGCCCGGGAAGTACGCCCACAGCTCCGCCTTGCCGGTGCCGGTGAGCTCGGGTCCGTACTCGGTCGTCGGCAGCGTCCCGAGCGGCGTGACCTGCAGCGACATCGGATCGATGCGGCCGAGGTTGCCCTTGCCGGGGTTTAAGTGCCCGCCGCCGGTGATGAACAGGGTCTCGGTCTCCGAGCCGGCGGAGTCGGAGACAAAGCCCATGCCGAAGGTCTCGAAGCCCTTCTGGGCGGGCATGAAGCCCGAGGGCTTGCACGAGGCGTCCTTGGTGCTGACCCAGAAGATCTCGCCGCTGTTGTAAAGGACCCAGGCCCGCGCCTCGCGGTCGACCGACATCGAGAACGGGGTCGCGGTGCCGCCGTCAAACGAGCGGCCGGCGGGGCAGCTCAGGTTGCCGATCAGCTTGATCTCGTTTTTGCCGTCGCGCGGGTTGAAGCTGAGCAGGCGAAACTGCTGATCGACAAGGTAGATTAGGTCGGCGTTCTCGCCGCACGAGTTGCTGCACTTGCCGCCGCGGCACATGCCGGGGTCGCACTCGCGCACAACGCCCCCGAAGCTGCCGTCGGGGTTGCAGGTGCGGATGGTGTCGCCCTGGCAGCTCGTCGGCAGCGCCGGGGGGCACTGCACGCAGCCGAGGTTGTTGTCGCAGAACTGATCGGCAAGGCAGGCCCGCTTGACCCGCCAGCGGCCGCGCAGGCAGGTCTTCTGCACCAGCCCCTCGCAGCGCAGGGCGCCGGTGGTGGTGCACTCCGGCTCGACGGTCTCGCCGCCGGGGAGGTCGAGCTCGTCGGGTAAGCCGCGCGGCGCGTCGCACCCGAGCGCCCCCGAGACCGTAAGCACGAGCGCGCAGAACCACAGAGCCTGAGTCGGCCGCTTCATGGGACCTCCTTGCACGCCGCTCACGAGGGGGCGCGCAGACCGAATTTGAGCACCTAGCAGCCCAATATACAGGCTTGCGCCAAGCCTGCTGCAAAAGCTGCTACGTGACCCGATCACAGGACCTGCAGTGCTTAAGGCCCCGAGGCCGCTCCGCGCGCCAAGTCCTGCGACCAGTGGTTCCATGGCCGCTCGCTACGCTCTTGCAGAAGGCTTCTAGTAGTCGGTGGCAGGCTTGCGGAAGGCGAGGATGGAGTAGGCGGTGGCCTCGGCGGTGCCGAGCTGGTCGAGGGTGAACTTGCCGCTCAGGTCGTAGGTGCTGCGGATGCCGCCCTGGGCGTTCTGCGCCGCGGCGAGCTTGCGATCGACGCCCTCGGGCAGCTGCTGCCCGAGCACGCGGGCGCAGATCTTGAACAGCGCCAGCTTGGCGGTCGAGTACTTGCCCTCGGTCATCGCCGCCCGGTCGCGCATGCCCTGGCCGTCCCACTTGCTGGAGAGGTACTGCCACAGCCGCATCGGATCCATGCCGCGGTTCTTGCGGTTGAGGATCTGCAGCGCCAGCATGTCGGCGGCGCCGACGCCTTGACCCTCGGCGTCCCAGCCGGAGACCGAGGTCGTGTTGCAGGCGGTCGCCTGGCAGGCGTCGGCGAACCAGCCGAACTCGGGGTAGTCGGCCTGGGTGAGGGCGACGCCCGCCGGACACTGCGCGCCGGGATCGCCGCAGCTGCTGGCCGCCGTGGGCACAAGGCGCGGCGTGCGCACGCACGGGCTGCGCGGGGCGAGCGGCACCAGGGCGCCTTTTTTGACCACCGGATCGATGTGGTGGTTGATAAATCCGTCGTGCCCAGGCTCGTCGGCGCAGCCGCACGCCTTGAGGCTGTGCAGGCGGGCGGTGATCATCGCGCCGTGCATCGGGTCCGGGCTGGCCGGGCTGGTCAGGTAGGTGAGCGCGCTGGCGACAAGGACGTTGTCCGGCGTGACCAGGAACGTCGTCGCGCCCGGGTACTCGCGGCACAGCGACTGCTGCGGATCGAAAAGGGAGTCCAGGTAGGCCGCGGCGCTCGGCCAGCTCGGCTCGGGGGCGGCGCCGAGCTCCGCCTCGCCCGGATCTTCTCCGGACAGATCGGGCACCGGCCCGATAAAGGTCCCGGTGCATCCAGCCGCTGCCACGACGAGGAAAAGTCCCATCAGAGAGAAACGGAGGGCTCGCTGCATGGGCGGGTTATACCGCAGCTCGGGCCCAGGGGAAGCCCCATTTCAACCGGTCTGCCGCGACGGCGGTGGTTTTTTCTTCGCTCAGCTCGCCTCGGCGAGCTCGGCATCGAACTGCTTGAAGTGCCAGAACGCCGCCAGCAGGCTGAGCGCCGACAAGAGGTGCCAGGCGGCGTGGCCCTGCAGCACGTGGTTCGTCGGGTCGCACAGCCGCCGCGACACATCGAGCGCCGAGCACACGGCGCCCGCCGCGAGCAGGCTCACCGACAGGGCGAAGCTGCGCAGCGAGTACACGGCGCGGCGGCGCAATAGAGTCTCGGTGACGATGATGCCGAGGATGAGCACCCCGACAAGCGACTGGATGGGGAAGCCGAGCGGGGCGACGCCCGCGGTCAGCGCGGTCATCGCCAGCACGCCCAGCGGCAGCGCCCGCCGCGCCGCCCACGAGCCGAGCCACCCGAGCCGCTCGACGTTGAGCAAAAGGAGGAGAAAGCAGAACACATACATCCCGAGGAAGTCGAAGATCTGGGTCAGGTAGGTGTTCGAGGCGTGGTAGACCCCCGAGGCGACCCCGACAAACGCCGCCGCCGGAGCGAACTGGCGCAGCGTCGGGGAGCTCAGCTGCCGGCCGCGCGCCCACATGACCAGGGCGACCAGCACGTAGGCAAGGTTCGACCAGGCGTTGGCCGGCTCGTTGACGACGGCGCACAGGGTCTCTTCGCACCAGTTGACGTTGGGCAGGCCGTATAGGGACAGCTCATGCCAGGGGCAGCCGGGCGGGATCGGGGTGGGGGTCAGCCCGGCCGGGGCAGCGACGGCATCGGTAGCCAGGCTGCCGAGCAGGGCCAGGGACGAAAGCCGGGAAACGGATGAAAGAGCGCTCATCGGCCCACCATACACGAAGCCCGCAGCGGGCTGCCGCGGCTTCGCGGTCCGGGCGTAGGAGGCGGCGCAAAACTCGCTATACTGCAGTCGATGGCGCACACAAAGGAACCCCCGCCGGGCGCGGGAACGACTGCGGGCGGCGGCGGCGGGTCCGGTGGCGGCGATGAGCTTTTGGGCCTGCGCGACGCGGTGGCGGCGCTGCCCCAGAACCTGCCGCTGCGCCGCCAGCTGGCCGAGGCGCTGTTTCGCGGCGGCCACATCGAAGAGGCGCTGCAGGTGGCGCAGAAGGCCCACGTCACCGACGCCAAGCTGATGCTGCTCGCGGCGCGCTGCCTGTACGAGGTCGGCCGCTACCGCGAGGGCCTGGAGCAGTACGACAAGGCGGTGGCGCTGGAGCTCGGGCTGGCCGACGCGGTGCTGCGCGACAAGCTGGCGCGGGCGACCGCGGATCCGCGCTCGCGCCTGCGGGTGGTGGCGGACCCCGAGCGGGAGGCCGACGCGGCGGCCAGCGACGTCGAGGTCGAGCAGCCGCAGATCACCTTCGCCGACGTGGGGGGGCTGGACGACCTGAAGGAGAAGATCCGGCTGCGGGTGCTGCACCCGCTCAAGCGCCCGGACCTCTACAAGGCGTTCGGCAAGAAGGTCGGCGGCGGCATCCTCATGTACGGGCCGCCGGGCTGCGGCAAGACGTTCCTGGCGCGGGCGACAGCGGGGGAGGCGGGGGTGCGGTTCCTGGCGGTCGGGATCGACGACGTGCTGGACATGTGGTTCGGGCAGTCGGAGAAGAAGCTGCACGCGCTGTTCCAGGCGGCGCGGCAGCAGTCGCCGACGATCCTGTTCTTCGACGAGGTGGACGCGCTCGGCGGGCGGCGCTCGGCGAGCCGGCACGACAGCTACCGGATGCTGGTGGCGCAGTTCCTGGCCGACATGGACGGGGTGGGGAGCGGGGGGGCGCAGAGCCAGAAAGACGGGGTGCTGGTGATGGGGGCGACCAACGCGCCGTGGGACGTCGATCCGGCGTTCCGGCGCCCGGGGCGCTTCTCGGACACGCTGTTCGTGCCGCCGCCGGACCTGCGGGCGCGGGTGGAGATCCTCAAGCTCAAGCTCAAGGGGAAGCCGACGCAGGACCTGGACGTGACGGAGCTCGGGCGGGCGACGGAGCTGTACTCGGGGGCGGACCTGGAGCAGATCGTCGAGTCGGCGACGGAGGCGGCGCTGATGCAGTCGATGAAGTCGGGGGCGGTCAGGCCGCTGACGATGGCGGACCTCTTGGCGGCGCACAAGCGGGTGCGGCCCTCGACGCTGGAGTGGTTCTCGACGGCGCGCAACTTCGCCACGTATGCGAACGAGGCGGGACAGTATAACGACGTGCTGGACTACATAAAGCGGCACCGGCTGGGGTAGGGCTGATTCGGGCTGCGACGGCGCGGGGCCCCCCTTCCCTGCGATCCTTTTTTGCCAGCTGCGCTGACAAAAAAGGATCTCCGGTCGGCCCCACGCCTGGGGGTTCTTTTCGGGCTGATTCGGGCTGCGACGGCGCGGGGCCCCCTTCGTGAGGTCGGCCCCACGCCTGTTGCGGAGAATGGGCGGGCTGGGAGCTGATTAGAGCCAGTGGCAGCGCTCGTAGTCTTGCCAGTCTTCGCCGTGGACCAGGGGGGACAGGGGGAGGAGCATGGGGACGTCGTCGGCGGGCAGGCGGGCGCCGCCGCGCAGGTAGGCGCTGTTGGCGGGGTTCTCCCAGACCTCGACGTGGGTGAGGCCGAGGTGGGCGGCGGTGAAGCGGGCGGCGTGGAGGACGTGGCGGACGGCTTCGAGCTCGGGACCGCGGGGGTCGATGGGGGCGCCGGGGCGGGCGAGGCGCTCGCCGGGGTAGAGCATGAGGACGCGCAGCAGGTTCTTGGGGTAGCTGGCCTGCCAGAGCACGAAGGCGTCGCCGCAGCGGGCGCCGAGGTGGGGGGCGTGGGGGCGCCCGAGCTCCTCGGCGTAGTAGCGGCTGCGCTGCAGGTGCCAGTCGAGCTGGGCGAGGTTGGTCTCGATGCCGAGGGCGGGCCGGAGGGTTCGGTAGCGCTCGGCGAGGAGGGCGGGGAGGTCGGCCGCGATCGGATCAAGGGCGGCGACGGCTTCGACGTCGTCTGCGGCGAGGCCGGCGACGACGTGCTCCTCGGCGGGAACGACGACGACTACGTCGTCGGCGGCCCGGGCGAGGATCGTCTCAAAGGTGACGCCGGCAACGACCACGTCCTCGGCAGCGACGACGATGATTTCCTCGACGGCGGCAAGGGCAACGACGAGGTCCACGGCGGGCTCGGCGCGGACGGCGTGAAGGGCGGCGCCGACGACGATCTCGTCCGCGGCGACGACGGCCGCGACACGATCGACGGCGGGCGCGGCGGCGACGTGTGCCCCGACACCGATCAAGTCGGCCCGTTCCGAGGCTGCGAGCTCTGACCGGTTGCTAGCAAGGCGGCAGCCGCCGTGAACGCGGCTGCCG
>DAOMZC010000286.1:5634-7543 GCA_035437965.1 Pseudomonadota bacterium | reverse complement strand
CGAGCCGCCGGCCGCCCTGCGCGCCTGGCTGGACGCCCGGCCGGCGCGCACCGAGGATCCCAAGGGCGGCGAGCTGAGTCTGCTGAGCGTCTCCAACACCTCGCTGCCGCCCCGGACTTCGCGCGAGCTCATCGCGGAGCTCGGCGCGGGTGCGCCCTCCACCGAGATCTCGATCGTCAGCGAAGCCCCGCGGGACGACCGCAGCCGGGCCGCCCCGGTGGTCCCGCTGCCGCTGCGCCCGGGTCCCGCCACCGCGGCCATCTACGCCGTCATCTCGGCGCTGGTCGTCGGCCTGGGGGCGTTCGGCTTTCTCCGCCTGCGCTCGGTGCCGGTCGAGCCGACTCCGCCCGCCGAGGCGGTGCGGCTCGCCCCGCCGCCAAGACCCGCGCCGCCGGACGCCCACGCCGTCGCCCCCGTCAGCGAGCTCGGTGAGCCGTCCGAGGCCGCGCCGGCGGTAACGCGCAAGAAGCGGCACGGCGCCCCCCCCGCCAAGCGGGTGCGGGTAAAGACGACGCCGGAAAAGCCTGCGGAGTACGATCCAGTCGCTCCCTAGTCCGCTGCCCACCTCGCCGTCGGTCAGCCGCACTATCGCACTGCCGCCGGCCGCTGGCGGTGATATATTGAAGCGACCTCTGACGGCGCAGCGCCCCCTACTAAACGGAACAGGTGAGCATGGCGACGACGAAACTTCCGGCCTGCGGAATCTACAAGACCACCCGCGCCCTGGGCGAGGTGCCCGCCGGGCGCCTGGTCTACTTCCACAACCACGGTGAGCCGGGACCCGGCGTCTACCTCCCCGAGCGCTGGCAGGGCAACCGCGCCGAGTTCGCGCAGCGCGGCTTCACCCTGCCCCAGCCCTATGAGCAGAGCGCGACCGCCCTGACGCCGCTTATCGAAGAGGGCTTTTACCGCGTGCGCGAGGGGTTCTACTGCTGCCCCAAGAAGTGCCGGCGGTTCGAGCCGGGGCTGCTCGTGCAGCTCGGCTACGACGGGACGGGCGAGTCCATCCTGTTCACTCCCGAGCTCGGGCAGCAGAGCCTCAGCCTGCCGACCTCGGGCTCCCTGGTCGGGCGCGCCGAGCTCGGAAAGCTCGAGCGGCTGCTCGTCGCCGAGCCCGCGGTCAAGGATGGCAGCCCGCGCACCGCCCAGGGTCAGCAGCACTAAGAGGCGCGGCTGGCGCAGCGTGACTCCTTGGCAGGGCACGCTGCGTCCGGCTAAAAGTGGAGGCCGTTGGCGCTTACGTAGAGCGGGCGTCCGCCGCTCGACGGGCGCAGCCGGGCGACGGTCTGGCCGTTTATCTGCACTCGCGTCCGGCTCTTGACGAGCAGCACGATGCCGCCGGCCAGCGCCGCCGCGCCGACGCCCAGCATGACTCCGCCGGCGATGTTGTACGACTTGCTCGCGTTCCCAAGCGAAGAGTCCGAGCTCAGGGAGCTGAACAGAGCAGAGATTCCCAGCAGCGTCGCGCCACCGATTAGGGTCCCGCCGCCCAGGGCAGTGAGCATCAGTCCGCCGATGCGCGGCCCGACATGCCCGACCTGGGCGTTTACGCTCACCGCGCCGCGCGGTAGGGAGAACGGCGCCGAGGGTACGATTCCGTTGCCGCGGATCGAGTAGGTGCCGCTGCTGTCCACCGGCTGATCGCACGGAGCCCGACAGATCCGGTTCCAGAAATCGATCTGGCCGACGAACGTGCCGCGGTAGGCGTAGCCCACGAACGCCGACGAGCCGGTGTTCTGAAAGAGCGTCGCCTCCTGATCATTGGAATCAAGATGCAAGGTAGTATTCAGGTTGGCCGGCGGCTGTGCGGGGTACGGCTGCGCAGGATACGGCTGTCCGGGGTACGGCTGCGCAGGATACGGCTGCGCAGGATATGGCTGGCCGGGATACGGCTGCGCAGGATATGGCT
>DAOMZC010000286.1:0-5534 GCA_035437965.1 Pseudomonadota bacterium | reverse complement strand
ATGGCTGGCCGGGATACGGCTGCGCAGGATATGGCTGGCCGGGATACGGCTGCGCCGGATACGGCTGGCCGGGGTAGGACTGCGCAGGGTACGGCTGACCGGGATACGGCTGCGCGGCCGGATACTGTCCGGGCGCCGCCGGGGGAGCGGCCTGCTGGCCCTGCGGAGCCGCCGCCGCGGGCGGACTCGCCGCCGCGGGAGCCTGGGCCCCGGCCTGCGTCTCAAAGGCCGAAGCTGCAATTACAGTCACCAAATAGAGCTCAAGTCGTCTTGCCTTCATGTCCGAGTCCTCATCACCAGATTTATCAAGCGGCCACAGCGACCCCGCTGTAACACAGGACTGACCGCTGCAGCCAGCCTGTTCCTCGGGACCGTCGGGCTGTAGGTGCCGGGCTGGGATCCTGGGATAGCTCTTAATTCTCCGGAGCCCGTACTTTTCCTAGTGGCTCCTCGACGGGCAGCGACTGTACTTTGGCAGTAGCTCGGTCTCGTCGAATTCCCTTTTCCTGCCCGCAGGAGCGAATCGACCCCGGTGAGCGACTGTCGGTAGGTGCACGGGGCCAAAAGCTGAGGAAAAAGTACATGGCCGTGCAACAGCCTGACCTCGAGTGCCTCTTCCCCGGCCAGGACGAGCTCGCCCACAGACTGCGTGAACTTGACTGGTCCCTGACCGAGCTTGGACCCGTCGCCGACTGGTCGGCGAGCCTGGGCGCGGCGGTCCGCTTCTGCCTGACCGCCCGCTTCCCGAGCGCGCTGTATTGGGGCCCCAGCCTCACCCTTGTCTACAACGCGGCCTACGCGCCGCTGCTCGGCCCCGGCGCGCACCTGCGCTGCCTCGGGCGACCCCTGAGTCAGATCGACGGCGGGCACTCCCTGCTACCGCGGCTGCTGCGGCTCCGCCAGGGCGCTCAGGGAGACTTGGGAACCGATGAGCGGTTCTTCATCGCCCGCGCGATGCCGCGGGAGGAAGTGTACTTCCGGTTCTCCTACAGCCCGCTCGTGGGCGCCGATGGGAAGACGGTAGAGGGGGTCCTGGCCTTCGCCACCGAGGTCACCGACCACGTAGTGAGCGCGCGGCGGCTGGAGACGCTGCGCAAGCTGGGGGTCCGGTCGGCGACGGCGCCCACGCTTCAGGCGGTGGCCCAGCAGGCGGCGCAGGTGATGGGCGACAACCCGCACGACATCCAGTTCGCCGCCGTGTATCTGGCCGATGAGGGAGGGCAGCGGGCGACGCTGGCCGCCACGACCCGGCTCGACGGCGCGCACGGCCTCCCGGCGAGCGTCGCGACGGCCGACGGCGACAAGACGCCGTGGCCGCTGGCGGCGGTGCTGGCCAGCCACCACAGCGCCGAGGTCGGCGACCTGGACACCCTGGCCTCGCTGGCCGGCGGCCTGGGCTGGGAGCCGGTGACCCAGGCAGTGGTGCTGCCGGTTCCCGGCACGGCCAGCACCCTGGCCGGGCTGCTCGTGGTCGGGGTCAGCCCGCGGCGCGGCTATGACGCCGCCTACCAGACCTTCTTCGCGCTGCTCGCCGGCCACCTCGGCGCCGCGCTCGCCGAGGCGCAGGCCGTCGAGGCGGGGCGCCGCCGCACCGACGAGCTCCTGGCCAGCGACCGCGCCCGGACGGCGTTCTTCAACAACGTCAGCCACGAGTTCCGCACCCCGCTCACCCTGATGCTCGGACCGACCAAGGAGGCCCTCGCCACCCCCGCGCGCGCCCTGCGCGGCAACGAGCTGGAGCTGGTCTATCGCAACCAGCTGCGCCTGCTGCGGCTGGTAAATACGCTGCTCGATTTCGCGAGCATCGAGGCGGGCCGGCTGCAGGCGCTCTACACCCCGGTGAACCTCGGCGCCCTTACCGCGGATCTCGCCAGCGCCTTCCGCTCGATGATCGAGAGCGCCGGGATGAAGCTCATCGTCGACTGCCGCGTGCTGTCGCAGCCGGTGTACGTCGACCTGGACCTGTGGGAAAAGATCATCTTCAACCTGATGTCCAACGCCTTCAAGTACACCCTGGAAGGGGGAGTCTTCATCTCGGTGCGCGAGCTTTTGGGGAAGGCGCAGGTCGCGGTGCGCGACACCGGAATCGGCATCGCCGCCCGCGATCTGCCGCAGCTGTTTCAGCGCTTCCACCGCATCGACAAGTCCAAGGCCCGCACCCGCGAGGGCTCGGGAATCGGACTCGCCCTGGTCAAGGAGCTCGTCCACGCCCACGGCGGCGAGCTCACCGTAGAGAGCCAGCCGGGCAAGGGGACTACGTTCACGGTCACGATTCCTTTTGGCACCGCTCACCTCGCGGTCGAGCGGATCAGCGCCCAGCAGCGTCCGGGTCTGCCGCTGTTCCAGGCGCCGGGCCTGGCCGCCGAGGCGCCGCCCGAGCTGCCGGTGGAGGCGGACCCCGAGCTCGCCGTGGTGCCGGCGAGCCCGGCCGACGCCGCCGAGCACATCGTCCTCGCCGATGACAACGCCGACATGCGCGCCTACCTGACGCGGCTCCTCGGCCGGCGCTGGAGCGTCGAGGCGGTGGCCGATGGCAACGCGGCGCTGGCCGCGGTGCGCGAGCGCCGGCCGACGCTGCTTATCTGCGACATCATGATGCCGGGCCTGGACGGCTTCGAGCTGATCCACACGCTGCGTCAGGATCCGCAGCTGTGCACCATTCCCATCATGCTGCTGTCGGCGCGCGCCGATGAAGAGTCGCGCATCGAGGGGCTCGCCGCCGGGGCCGATGACTACATCGTCAAGCCGTTCGCGGCGCGCGAGCTGCTCACACGGGTGGTCACCCGGCTGCAGCTGTCCCGGCTGAGCGCCCGGCTCGAGCAGGAGCGGCAGGCCATCATGCAGCTGTTCCTGCAGACCCCGGTGCCGGTCGCGGTCTTCCGCGGACCCGAGCTCACCTACGAGTGCGTAAACGCCGCCTACGCCAGCGCGCTGGAACGCACCGACCTGCGCGGCAAGCCGCTCCTCGCCGCGCTGCCCGAGGTCAAGGATCAGGGACTCGCCGAGACGCTGCGCACGGTCATGGCGACCGGTGTCGCCCACGTCGAGCGCGAGGTCCTGCTTCAGCTCCAGCGCAAGGGCAAGCTCACCGACACCTACTGGACTTCGATCTACGCCCCGCTGCGCAACGAGCCCGGCGAGAGCCAGCGCATCATCGCCATCTGCAACGAGGTCACCCGGCAGGTGCAGTCCGGACAGCAGCTAACCCTCCTGGCCACCGAGGCGAACGCCGCCAACCGCAGCAAGGACGAGTTCCTCGCCATGCTCGGCCACGAGCTGCGCAACCCCCTGGCCCCGATCGTCGCCGCCCTGCACCTTATGCGCATGCGCGGCACCCGGTCGCGTGAGCTGGAGATCATCGAGCGCCAGGTGAGCAACCTGACCCGGCTTGTCGATGACCTGCTCGATATCTCGCGGATAAGCGGCGGCAAGATCGAGCTGCGCAAGCGCCCCATCGAGCTCGCGGTGGTCATCGCCCAGGCCATCGAGCTCGCCAGTCCCCTCCTGCAGAGCCGCGCCCACCCGGTCGACGTTCAGGTGGCGGCGCGCGGACTGGGAATCTGCGCCGATCTCGATCGCATGGTGCAGACATTTTCGAACCTTTTGACCAACGCCGCCAAGTACAGCGAGCCCGGCTCGCCGATCGTCATCTCGGCCGACCGCCGCGACGACCGCATCATCGTGAAGGTGCGCGACCAGGGGGTCGGCATCGCGCCCGAGATGCTCGACAAGGTCTTTGACCGGTTTGTCCAGCAGCCGCACACCCGGGCCAAGTCGCGCGGCGGCCTGGGCCTGGGTCTTACGATCGTCCGCAGCCTGGTCGAAGGGCACGGCGGCGCCGTCTCGGTACACAGCGATGGACCGGGCCGGGGGAGCGTGTTCACGGTCGACCTGCCGGCGGACTACTCGATGCCGCTGTCCGAGCCCAAGCTCGGGGCGGCGCCCGCGCCCAGTGAAGGCGCGGAGCACCAGCGCATCCTGGTGGTCGATGACAACGAGGACGCGGCGACGACCATGCAGCTGGCGCTGCAGGAGCTCGGCTACACCGTCGAGGTGGTCGGCGATGGCCCGCAGGCGCTGCACGCCACCCAGGTGTTCCACCCCGACATCGCGCTCATCGACATCGGACTACCGGACATGGACGGGTACGAGCTGGCCCGGCGGCTGCGCGCGCGCGGCGAGCTGCGCCCCGAGCTCCACCTGGTGGCGGTGACCGGCTACGGGCAGGAGTCGGATCGCCAGCACTCCAAGGAGGCGGGCTTCGACAAGCACCTGGTCAAGCCCGTGGACCTCAACGTCCTGCACAAGATACTCAAGGAGTTCAGCGCGGTGCGCGCTTGAATCGGCGCCTGCTTACGGAGCCGGACCGCGGCTCCTGAGCAGCTCGGCTTGGGCGCAGACGGCTCGGCGACCAGGCTGTTTTCCAGCGAGCCAGAGAGGCCATACATTTTTGGTTTTAAGTGTTTGTAAAGCCGCGAAAGTGAGCTCAAATTCTATAAAAGCTTGCTTTGCAGCTTGAATTTTCCGAGGGCAAATACAAGGTTTGTTTTATAAATGGGCAGACCACGAAGACCCTCCAGACAGGCACGACCTGTAGGAGCCCGCGAGCTCACCCAAACGCCCCCAGGTGGGTCTGGGGGAGGCGGGTGTGCGCGGGTCCGGCAGGGGGAGCGGCTGGAGGGGCGGGGGCGTAGGCTGCTCGCAGGCGATGAGCTGAGCTTAAAGATTCGCGACCAGGGGAGCGGCGTTGGATCGGGGGAGGCGCGCGGTCGCGATGGATTGGGAGTCCTCAACATGGAAGAGCGGGCGCGCCGCGTCGGCGGCAGCTTCACCTTGAAGGCGCAACCTGGTAAGGCTGTCGCCATATCGGGCGTGTTCCGCTTCCACAAGCTCGGGCGTGGTGCACCGCGCTCGAAGGGAAAAATAAAGTGCCCCCATGCAGCGACCAAGAATCCTTCTAGCCGACGATCACACGCTGTTACTCGATGGGATGTGCAAGCTTCTGGAAAATGACTTCACGCTGATCGGCACCGTAGCCAACGGCCGCGAGCTCTTGGCAGAGGCCGAGCGGCTGATGCCCGACGTGATCCTGCTCGACATCTCGATGCCGCTGCTCAACGGTCTTGATGCGGCACGCCAGCTCAAGCAGCGCGGGGTGCGCGCCAAGCTGGTGTTCGTCACCATGCACAACGGCGCCGACTACGTGAAGGAAGCGTTCCGCGCCGGCGCCTCGGCGTACGTCCTCAAGCACGCCGCCGCCGCCGAGCTCGTGGGCGCAGTGCATGAGGTCCTGCGCGGCAACATCTACATCTCACCGCTCATCAACAAGGATGTCCTGGCCACGCTCAACAGCGCGCGGCAGCCGGTCTCCGGTCGCGGCAGCGGCGAGCTCACCCTGCGCCAGCGCGAGGTCCTGCAGCTCGTCGCCGAAGGGCACGCCGCCAAGTCGGTCGTCGATCTTTTGCATATCTCGCAGAAGACTGTCGAGTTCCACAAGGCGAGCATGATGCGCCAGCTCGGCCTGCGCTCTTCGG
>DAOMZC010000285.1:0-7562 GCA_035437965.1 Pseudomonadota bacterium | reverse complement strand
CGGCGCACACCCACCTGGCGCCCGATGTCGCGCCGCTGCCGGCGGGCACCTGGAGCCCGGTGCGGGTCGGCATCCCGCGCCTGGGGCACGTGTTCCGCGCCGGCTCGCGGGTGCGCCTGATCCTCGATACGCCGGGCGGCTCGCGCGCGGTCTGGCTGTTCCAGCTCAAGCAGCTGCCGGCCGGGACCCGCCACCGCATCGCCCACTCGGCGCCGAACCCGTCGAGCGTGGTGCTGCCGCTTTTGCCCGGCGTCAAGGCGCCGGCGCAGCGACCCGCTTGTCCGTCGCTGCGCGGCCAGCCCTGCCGGCCCTATATGGAGCTGGCGAATACGCCGACTATGTAAGGCTCGCGCGGCGGCCTAGCGCAGGCGGGCCGCCAGCGCGTCCGGCAGGGTCTTTATGGTCTCGATGAGACCATTGTCGCGAATCTCGTCATACTTCCACGCCGCCACAAGTCCCACCGCGAACATCAAGAGCACCGCCAAGACGCGCAGGAGCCGGCCGAGCAGCGACGGTGAGCGTCCCTCGCGCGCCGCCTCTTCGGCCGCCCAGTCGACCCGCGCCGTCTTGCTGCCGCGCGGCAGTCCGGGGCGGCGGGTGAAAAGCCGCGCCAGGCGGCGCCGCAGCTTCATGCGCAGGTTCATCGCCCAGCCGCACGCCTCAAGGACCGTGCTCAGATCCCGCCGCCGCAGCTTGAGGAATCCCAGGAACGCGCTGAACCCGGCGATGACCAGGACAATCATGAGCAGACCCGAGAGGAGCTTCCCCGGGTCGGTGTCGATGACCGCCTTGAAGATGAGGGCGAGCGCCGAAGTCGCCGCCGCGAACCCCAGCGACAGGCCGACCACCAGGTTGGTCGTATTGGCGGGGTTCTGCGGCTCGGGCGTCTTGGGCGGCGCCTTGGCCGCCTGGTCGGCCTTGAGCAGGGCCGCTTCCTTCTGATTGACGCTGTCCCGGGCCGCGCTCTCCGCGGCGTCGGTCTTGCTGGCGGCGAACTTCTCGATCTTGTCGCCGACGAAGTCGCGCAGCCGGACGAACGGCGCGATCGCGGCCTCCCACAGGCTGATCGGGTTCACGATCAGATCGACGACCACGGCGTCCCACTCGTTGCCATCGCGATCGTAGAATACGCCGCGCTTGCCGATGACGATCTGGCCGCGGGTGCCCGCGGTGATCGCGGCCGCGACCTCCATGCGCGACTCGCCCTCGGCGCTCTTGCGCGTCAGCTCCGCGTAGATGATGAAGATCGGCGAGGTGGCGGCGATCCGCTTGTGCGCGGCGCGATCGGTGACGCGCACGCAGAAGCCGAGCTCGCGGCCATCGATGATCATCGTCCCGGCGATGAACAGGGCGCGCCGGGCGGGGTTGAACAGCGCCGGAAAGCTGACGAAGTTGTTGAGGAGCTCCTTGAGCCAGCGCTGAAGGAGGATGAGCTTCTCGAGGTTGTGGAACTGCTGCAGCTCCTCCCCGACCGCGCTGTCCGTGGTGATAAGGGAGGTCAGCCGGGCGGCCAGCTCGCCTTTCACATACGCAGCGAGCTGCGCGGTCGACAGCGCCGGCCAGTGTGCCGGCCAGATTGCCGGATGGCGGGCCCGCCAGGCGCGGTGGGCGGCGAACAGCTCGCGCACCTTGCGCCAGTCCAATAGCGAAATACGGACGCGCTGCTTGTCGACAAGCCCGAGCGCGCGCGGCAGCACCTCGGCGGCCAGCTTGTGCAGCTGGGCTTCGTAGTTTGGGTTGAGGCGCCCGCTCAGATCGAGGAGTCCGTCCTCACGCGGGGGCGCCAGCGGCGCGCTCAGCGTCCACTTGCGCAGCACCTCGGTGCTGGTGATGTCGATCCCGGCCAGCGTCTCGGCGCTTGCCTGCATGCGCGCGGCGGCGTTCGGCTCGACGCGCAAGAGGTCACACTGGGAGAAGTACTGCTCGACCTTGTCATTGAGCTCTTCGATGAGCGCCGCCGCCGCCGCGGTGGCCTCGCCCCACGGTATCGCCGCCGGGAAGACCGGAGTCTCGGCGTCGGTCGCGACCGCGCCTTCGGCCTCCCAGGCAAGGGCGTCTTGCGCGCTCTTCAGGAAGCTCGCAAGCTCTGCGGCGCCCGCGCCCACGCTCCCGCCCAGGTCCTTGCTGCCGCCGGTCGCGGCGACAATGTCCTTGATGAACTGCGCGAGCTCCGGACTGTCCGCGTGCTCGGGCGGCACCACGCCATCGCCGTTGGGAAAGCGCCCCGCGTAGGTGCTGCGGAAGGTCCGCACCTGAGAAAGGGTGATGCTGCGCGCGCTGCCAAGGCCAAGCTCCTTCAGCATGTGCTCGGCAAGCTGCTTCATCTTCGGCGCGTCGGCCGCCTTGGGATCGAGGCTGGCAAGCGACAGCTCATCGCTGCCGCGCTCGAAGCCGTCGCGGCTGGCGAGGTTTTCGTACAGCCACTGCTGCGCGTGGAGGAGCTCATGGACGCGGATGCGGCCGTTGTTGTCGGTGTCCAGGTAGGCAAGGACCTGGGGGTCGCAGTAGAACTGCTCAAGCGGTGCGCTCGTCGCCGACCAGCGCGCCTTCTCGAGCTCGCGGATGTAGCGGATCTCCTCTGCGGTCTCCAGGCGGAGCTGGTACATCCCGCCGAAGTTGCGAAACACCGGCTTGCGCATGAGCTACCTTCCTTTTTAGTATCACCATACTACATCTTGGCTTTTCTTTGTCGGGGGGCCCGGCGGGCTGCTATTTTTGCCGGACGATGAATCCCGCCAAGCTTGTAACTCCGGCTGCACCCCCATCCCTATTTTCGCCGCTGACCTTCCGCAACGGCGCGCGTGCCAAGAACTGCATCGCGCTTGCCCCGATGACCAACCTGCAGAGCCACCCGGACGGCTCGCTGTCCGATGCCGAGCTGCAGTGGCTGGTGCGGCGCGCCGCCGGCGGCTTCGGCATCGTCATCACCTGCGCCGCGCACGTCACCCTGGACGGCCAGGGCTGGCCGGGCGAGCTCGGGATCTACGCCGATCACCTCTTGCCGGGTCTTACGCGCCTGGCGACGGCGCTGCGCGAGCACGAGGCGCTGCCGCTCGTGCAGCTGTTTCACGGCGGCGTGCGCGCGCCGCAGAAGGTCACCGGCGTGCAGCCCGTAAGCGCCAGCGAGATCCCCGGCGAGCCGGAGGCCCCGCGCGCCGCCAGCGAGGCCGACATCGAGCGCATCCTGGCGGCCTTCACCGACGCCGCGCGGCGCGCCCACCAGGCGGGCTTTGCCGGCGTCGAGCTGCACGGCGCGCACGGCTACCTCTTTGGTCAGTTCCTGAGCGCGACCCTCAACCGGCGCAGCGATGCCTGGGGCGGCTCGCTCGCCGGCCGGGCGCGGCTCCTGCGCCGCGCGACGCAGGCGGTGCGCGCCGCCGTGCCGGACTCGTTCCTCGTCGGGGTGCGCATCTCTCCCGAGGACTTCGGCAACGCCCAGGGGCTGGATCTGGATGAGAACCTGACCCTGGCCGGCTGGCTCGCCGAAGACGGAATCGACTTCCTGCACGTGTCGCTGTGGGACGCGCAGCGCAACACCAAGAAGCGCCCCGCTGAGCACCCGCTGCCGCTGTTCCGCCGCGCCTGTCCGGCCGACGTGCAGCTCATGGTCGCCGGCAGCATCTGGACCGCCGCCGAGGCCGAGGAGCTGCGTGCCCGCGGCGCCTCGATCGTCGCCCTGGCCCGCGCCGCGATCATCAACCCCGACTGGCCCAAGCAGGCCGCCGCGCCGAGCTGGCAGCCGCGGCGCCCGCCGGTACGCACCGACGAGCTGCGCGAGCGCGCGCTGAGCCCGGTCTTTATCGACTACCTGCGCAACCGCAAGGGCTTCATCGCCGACTAGAGCTCGTCTAGCCTTCCTGGCTCGCCGGCTCGCCTGGCTCGCGAATCTCGACCAGCTCGTCCTTGATGAGAAGCGGACCGCTTCCGCCCTGGTTGGGAATCCCCAGGTGCAGCCGCGGGCCGGGAGCGGCCGGCGTGGTCTCGAAGACCACCTGGCCGTCGCGCTCGCCCAGCCAGATCTGCAGGCACTTGAAGCCGAAGGCGAGCGGCTCGGTGCCGGTGAAGCTCAGCGCCAGCTCCTTTTCCGCCTTCATGCCGACCGTCGCCTTGCCCGCCACGCTCTGTTGCAGAAGGGGCAGCTTCAGGGATAGATCTTCCTTGCTGCTGGAGTCGAAAAGGACACTGATCTGGGCGCTCTTTATGACCTCGTGCAGGACATACAGCTTGCCGCCGTCCTGCAGGTAGCCGCGCACCACCGGGTTACCCAGATCCGCCGCGGCGCCGTTCAGGAACGCCCCGATGTCGAGCGGCTCGACGCGCTCGACCAGCACCTTGCCGAAGCTGAACTGCAGCTTGTGCGAGCCGCTGAAGTGCACGTCGACATCGACCTCGACGCCGATTCCCTTGAGGAAGCCCTTGAGGATTCCCAGGCCCACCCCGACCGCGAGCTGCCCCGTGGTCTTTCCTTCGATGCCGGCGCTGGCCTCCTTCTGGCTTACGCGCGGGCGGGGACGCGGGGACGCGGGGTCCGCTTTGACGAGCTTGGGCAGCGGCCCGAGCCCTTCATTTACTCCGTCCCGGCGCCCCATGAGGTACAGCGGACTAATCGCCGCGCGCGGGTGACGGATGACGTTGTAACCGAGGCTATTGAGGTAGGAGAGAGCGGGGTCCTTGCACATGAGCATCCTCTTATTCCGACTGCGATGGGAAAGCGGTGAGAGAGAAGTGGAAAAGCGCCATACAACATCGGGCAGCGCCCGGAAAAAACCGCAGGGTGACAGCGGCGAATAGCGTTAAGCGGCAGGTAGGAAGATTATGACATCCTCGGCCGGTCAGGGTCCCGCGGACTCCGGAGTCCGGCGGAGCTCGGCGCTCAGGAGCTCGATGAAGCGCGGCTGCTGGCTCTGGATGAAGAAGTGGGCGCCCTCGACGAAGTGGGCGGCCATCGCCCCCCTTGTGTGCGCGCGCCAGCCATGTATGGCCTCCGGCGGAACCATGGAGTCCTGTGTGCCGCCGACCGCGGTGATCGGGCAGGACAGGGGGTCGCGCTGCTGGTACTTGTAGTTCTCAAGCACCCGGAAGTCGGCGCGCAGCACCGGCAGGAACAGCGCCATGAGCTCGGGCTCGTTGAGGACTGCCTGCGGAATCCCGCCGTAGCGCTTGGTCAGGGTGGCGACGAACTGCTCGTCGGGCAGGTGGCCGATGGCGGGCGCCGGCGGCAGCTCGGGAGCGCCGCGCCCCGAGATGATGAGGCGCGCCGGCTCGACCCCCACCGTGCGCCGGAGCGCGTGCGCCAGCTCGAAGCCGAGGAGGCCGCCCAGGCTGTGGCCGTAAATCACGAACGGTCGGTCCAGAAGCGGCTGCAGCGCCTGCGCCACCGCGCCGACCAGCGGCTCCAGCCGCTCGCCGGGGGTCTCGTTGATGCGCTCCTCGCGGCCGGGGAGGCACACTGCGTACAGCTCGACGTCGTTCGGAAGGAGGCGTCCCCACGGGCGGTACTGCGCGGTCCCGCTGCCGGCGTACGGCAGGCAGAACATGCGCAGCCGCGCCTTGGGACTGGGGCTCAGGCGGCGGAGGTAGCGGTCGTTGCTCAGGGTCATGGCGGCAGCCAGTATATCCGCTTGCCCGCCCAGGCCGCACGCAGACTTGAGCCCGGCGCGCCGGGATCCGGCTACAATACCCCCATGTTCCCAGCGGCGCAGCTCACGCAGCTCCTCCTTGGGGAGCTCTCGCGTGAGGAGCTCGCGGCGCTGCCCCTCATCGAAGAATACCGGCTGCTTTATCTGCTTGGCCGCGGCGGCATGGGCTGCGTCTACCGCGCGCACGACACCCTGCTCGACCGCCCGGTGGCGATCAAGTTCCTCACCGCGGCCGGCACCAACCCTGTAAGCCGCGAGCGCTTCGTCCACGAGGCGCGCGCCATCGCCCGCCTGTCGCACCCCAACGTCGTCGCCATCTATCGGGTCGGCGAGGTGGCCGGCCAGCCCTTCATCGTCTCGGAGTACGTACGCGGCACGAGCCTGGACGACCTGCCGCGGCCCCTGCCGTGGCCGGAGGTGCTCGCGCTCGGCATCGGCCTGTGCCGCGGGGTGGCGGCGGCGCACCGGCGGGGCGTGCTGCACCGCGACATCAAGCCGGGCAACGCCATCCTCTCGGAGGACGGCCCGGTGAAGCTGCTCGACTTCGGGCTGGCCAAGCTGCTGGAGGCCGGCGAGAGCGGCTTCGGCGGGCGCGGCAGCCTGCCCGGACCACAGTCGGTGCCCATCTTGTTCGCCGCCATCCCGCCCGCCGAGCAGGCCAGGTCGACGGCCGGGTTCGACCAGACTCTGTCGCCAGCGCAGTCGGAAAAGGCGGCGGACAAGCTCGGGCCGCGGCCGGGCGGCGCGGACGGCGCGATGGCGGCGACGAGCCTCACCAACGTCGGCTCGCGCCTGGGCACGCCGCTGTACATGGCCCCGGAGATGTGGCGCAGCGAGCCGGCGACCGCCCAGGTCGACATCTACTCGCTGGGGGCGCTGCTCTACGAGCTGTGCGCCGGGCGGCCGCCCTACCTGGCCACCACCCTGAGTGAGCTCGAAGCGGAGGTGCTGACCAGCGACCCGCCGCCGCTCTTGTCGGTGGTTTCGGCGGTCCACCCCGAGCTCGCGCAGCTCATCGATCGCTGCCTGCGCCGCGAGCCCGCCGCCCGCTACGCCTCGGCCGAGGCGCTCGGCCAGGCCCTGGAGGAGGTCAACGCCGCCCCCGCCGGGGCGGTGCTGGTCGACGGCAACCCCTATCGCGGCCTTTACCCCTTCGAGAGCGAGCACCGGGGCCTTTTCTTCGGCCGCGCGGTGGAGATCCGCGCGCTCATCGAGCGCCTGCGCATCGAGCCGATGGTGCTCGTCGCCGGCGACTCGGGGGTCGGCAAGTCGTCGCTGTGCCGCGCTGGGGTGCTGGCGGCGGTGCAGGCCGGCGCGCTCGGGCAGCGGTCGTTCTGCACCGTCAGCGTGGTGCCGGGGCGGCGGCCGCTGCGGGCGCTGGCCGAGGGGCTGGCGGCGCCGCTCGGGCAGACCGGCGAGGCGGTGGTCGAGCTGCTCCAGAGAGAGCCCGGCGAGCTCCTGCGGCAGCTGCACCAGCGACGGGGCGCGACCGCCGACAAGGCCCAGGGCGTGCTCCTGTTCATCGATCAGCTGGAGGAGCTCCTCACCCTCAGCGACCCGCAGGAGGCGGCGACGGTGAGCGCGGTCCTCGGCAGCCTCTCGGCGCACAGCCCCGGGCTGCGCGTCCTGCTCACCGCGCGCGGCGATTTCCTCACCCGCCTGACCGCGCTGCCCGGCCTCGGCGAGGAGCTGAACCGGGTGGTCTACATCCTGGGCGCGCTCACCCGCGACGGGCTGCGCGAGGCCATCCTCGGACCGGCGCGGGTGCGCGGCGTGCGCTTCGAGTCCGCCGACCTGGTCGACGAGCTCGTCAACTCGACGCTGAACGCCGAGGGGGGCCTGCCGCTGTTGCAGTTCGCCCTGGCCGAGCTGTGGGAGGCGAGCGCGCCGCAGCGGCGCCAGGACCGCCTCATCGGCCGGCAG
>DAOMZC010000284.1:0-7563 GCA_035437965.1 Pseudomonadota bacterium | reverse complement strand
GAGCGCTGTCGGCCCGGCGTCGCTGTCGGCCCGCAGCTCGCGCCACAGCTGCGCGGCGGTGGTCGGACGCCCTTCGCTGTCCGGCAGCTCGAGCAGGCTGCGGCGCAGGGCCTGCAAGTCCGCGGGCTTGAGCGGCCCGGAGGCGCCTGCGCAGTCGCGCAGATCGCGGGCGCACCACAGCGCGTGCTTGAGCAGATCGTGTCTCAACCGCGCCAGCCAGGGGTGCATTTAATGAATCTATAGAATTGTCGCCGCGCTGTAAAAGGCGCCGCTTGCTACCAGGTCGCCCTACAGCTGCGGGCGCGGTCTTGCGTACTGGTTGAGCCAGGCGTGCGCTTCGTCATGGCTCTTGAAGAAGGCCAGGGGGGCCTGCTGGCCGGTGAAGATGCGAATCGCATAGACAATCATGGTGGCGATCGCCTGCAGAGCGACGCTGGCGCCGACGATGGCGGCGGGGGCGGGCTCCCGTCCGCCGCGGCTCCACTGCGCCAGCAGCCGCCGGGCGTCCGCCGGCACCGAGGCTCCTTTTGCTACATCAAAGAGCGCCCGCGCCTGCCCGCACTCGGCACGGATCGCGGCTATGGTGACAAGGAGCTGGCGAGCCTCGTCGGCGACCAGGGCGCCGTTGGTCTCGACGACGATCAGATCTTTGGAGAGGCAGTACCGGTGCTTTCCGAGGGGCAGCCAGTCCATGGATCTGGGACGAACATACCACTTAAAGGGGGGCTCAGGCAGACTTTCGCCGGCGGCAGAGCCGGCGCTGGACAAGCCTTATGAGAAGATCCCGGGCGCGCCCACGTGTGGGAGGGTTACGGCTTGGGCTTTATGTCGAACTGGATGCCGGGGATCTTGAGTCCGGGCGCGCCCAGGCGCAGGGTCCCGGTGAGGGCGGTGATCTGACCCGCCGCGGCGGCTACGGTGCCGCTTGCGTCCCCGGCGTCAGCAACGCCGCGGGTAGGCAGAGGGAGGGCGAACCCCTGCAGGAAGAACTTGTTTCCCGACAGCTGCAGCCACAGGGTCTGGGTCTGGGTCATGGACAGGTGCAGCCGCAGCATCTGGGTGCCGTCACTTGGCGGCAGCAGATCGACAGCGAAAGGAACATCGGTGCCCGGACCCGGGCCCATCGGCGGCAGGTGGACGGTCAGCACAAGGGACTGCGACAGCGCTCCCGCCGGCGGCGCGGCGACCGTGAAGGAAGTGCTGCGCTCGAACTCCAGGGTCCCACCTGGGCGGAACGGGAGTCCGGGCAGCACGCGGAACTTGTAGCCCTGTCCGGCCGCCAGCGGCTGCGCCGGTACGAACCGCACCTGCCCGCCGGCGACCTGCACGCTCCCCGGCACCCGCTGGCCGGCGGCGGTCTCCAGCACCACGAACGCCGTCGCCGCCTGGCTCGCCGTGCCCTGGGTATCGTCGATATCTTCAGAGAAGCGCGCCCACGGCTGCACGTCGGCGCCCGCCGCCTGGTTGCTGTCGATGTCCGGCCAGATGCCGAGCGGCGCCGCGCCCTTGGGGGTCAGCTCGCGGAGAAACTGGATGAGGTCCTGCCGCTCGGCCGCGGTCACCTGCGCCTTGGTGTAATCGAGCGCCACGTCCACCGCCTGCGCCAGTCCGTGCGCCTGTCCCTTGACCAGATAGACGCCGTGCCGGTACACCCCGAGCAGGCTCGGGACATCCGCCGGCTCGCCGGACTTGGCGGTCGGAATCAGCCTGCGGCTCGTGTACAGGCCCGGCACATGGCAGCCGGCGCACGGCAGCTTCTGCTCGAACAGCCGCTGGCCGCGTAGCGCCGCTTCGCTGTAGCTACCGTCGGGGAGCGTGTCGGCGTTGGCCCGCGGGGCGCCGAGCAGGGAGCTCAGGAAGGCGCTCAGCCCCTCGGCCTCCTCCTGAGTCGGCGGGCGCGCGACGATCGAGCTCGGCCCCTGGAATCCGAAGTTGGCGGTGTTCGTTACGTAGGCCCCCCACTCAATGGGAGTCGTCGCGTCCAGGAGCTGCAGCGGCCTTACGTTGTGATAGACCTTGGGGCCGAAGTTCCACACCATGCCGTCGTTCTGAGTCTCGATGTGGCAGCTCAGGCAGGCGTGATTGCTGGCGTAGGCGCCGCCGGGGCGGCTGAACACCTCTTCGCCCACGGCGACGGCGGCGGGCCGGGGGTCGGCCGCCAGATCCACGGTCTGCAGGACCTTGCCGTCCGCGCCGACGATCCAGGTCTGCAGCGAGCGGTGACAGTGCACCGCCACCGTACCCTGGTCATCGAGCACCACGATCTGCCGCGGTCCGGCGCCGACCTGGGTGCGCGCGCGCTCGGCCAGGGTGGCGCGATCGAGGATGACGAGCTGATTGGAGCTCTCGGCGGTGAGCCACACTGTGTCGCGGCTGGACGCGATCCCGGCGGGGTTGACGAAGGGGCTACCATTAGCCGAGGCCTGGCGGGTCAGATCGGCGCTGGCGGCCACCTTCCCATAGGTCGCGCTGGCCGGGTTCACGTCCACCGCAGAGACCAGGTGCACGAACGGCTTGGCCATCGGGTCGCTCTGCGAGCTCACCGTGTCGCCATCGGTAGCCGCGACGTACAGGAGGTTCCCGTCGGGCGCCAGCGCCAGCGCGCGCAGATCCGCGGCGACCGTATAGATAGTCTTTTCCACGGCCAGGGTCGCGGTGTTCACCACCCAAAGATCCTGATCCAGGCTCGGGTCGCGCATCTTGCCCGGTCCGTCCTGCAGGTTCCCCGATCTGTACGAGGCGACGTAGAGGCGTCCGCCATCGGCAGACAGCGCCAGGGCGCGCGGGTCGAAGCCGACGCTGACCCGCTTCTCCACGCTGCGTGTCGCCAGATCCACCACCGCGATCTCACCCGTAGTGGGCAGCGAGACATAAAGCCGCGCCCCGTCCGGTGAGATGGCGAGCCCGGTAGGCTCATCGCCGACCCACATCGCGTCTTCCTGTACGCCGCGGGTGCGATCGATAAAGCCGATGGTGTCGCTGCCGCGATTGGCCACCACGGCGAAGGGCAGCTCGGGCCGGGAGGCGATGGCGGCGGGCCAGGAGCCGACCGTGATCTCGTCGCGCTTCTGCCACTTGTGCTGCGCGTCCTGGGAGAGGCGGGTGACTGTGTAGGACTGACCGTTGGCCGTCCACAGCTCGTCCCCGACGCGCGTCATTCCGTACAGCGGTGTCAGGTAGTGATTGCGGAACCGCTCGCCCGGTGAGCGGCGGACGACCTGCAGGTTCAGCTCCGTGCCCGGCACGCCGCGCAGGCGCAGTACGTAGTTCCCTTCAACCTCGGGGGTGAAGCGCGGGTACAAGCTGCCGCGGTTCCACACGAGGTTCTTGCTGCCCGCCGGGGCGCTGCCGACCTCCCACACGAGCTCTGCCGGGCAGCCGGGCCCGGGCAGCGGCTTTGCGAGATAAAACGTCTCACCCAGGGTGTGCGACCGCGGGTTCTGCAGCGGCAGCGGCTTGTCGAGGCAAGACAGCGGACCTGCCGCCGCCAGATCGGGGGTCTCGTCGAGCGGGCTGTCCATCTTGCAGGCTGCGCCGAACGTCAGGCCAAACGTCAGGGTGATAGCCAAGGGAGCGACCGGGATAGATTTCATTTTTTTCCACGCCTTGGTGATGATGAGAGTGCTGACCCAAGTAGATGCCGGGCGCCAGCAAAATACGGCATAAAACTTCTCATTGCCGGAGTATCATAAGCTCCCATGACTCGTCACGACGCCCCTGCAAGCGGCGCTCAGCGCCAGGATCTCCTCTACGACCCGCTGGTCCCCACCCCGAGCCACGCCGAGTACGCGCGCACGCTGGCGAGCCGCGTCACCGTAGGCAGCCTGTGCACCCTGACTGCCGGGGAGCCGGTCGGCTACCCGTACGGCTCCTTCGTCACCTTCGCGCTCGACGGTGGCAACCCGGTGTTCCTCATCAGCAGCCTGGCCGAGCACACCCGCAACCTCGTCGCCGATCCGCGCGCCTCGCTGCTGATCGTCGAGCCCGGCGACGGTGATCCGCTGGCCCGCGGCCGCGTCACCCTGCTTGGTCCGTGCACCCGGCTTCACGATGCGGCAGACAAGGCGCGGGCCCGCGACGCCTTCTGCGCCGCCCACCCCGATGCTGCCTACTACCTCGACTTCGGTGACTTCGCCCTGTTCAACCTCAATGTCACGGCGCTGCGCTACATCGGCGGCTACGGCCGGATGTCGTGGGTGAGCAGCCAGGACTGGCACAACGCGGCGGCCGATCCGCTCGCCACCCACGCCGGCGCGATCCTCGAGCACATGAACACCGATCACGCCGATACCATGGTGCTCTACTGCCGCGCCCTCTCGCGCGCCACCGACACGAGCGCGGCGGTGATGACCGGGGTGGACCGCTACGGCTTCGAGATGTCCGCCACCACCGCCGCCGGACCGCGCCCGATCCGGCTCGGCTTCTCGCGCCCGGCGACCACTCCGGAAGAGGTCCGCCGGGAAATGGTGGCGCTGGCCAAGCGCGCCCGCGCGGGCGGTACAGCTGGGCCAGAAGGCTCCGCGCACAGCTGAGCGGCGCCGGTCCTCCCAGGCAAAAATAGAAGCAGAAACAGCACTTGCTACGCTCTCCTCGGGCGTAGTAAGCCCTGTATGCTGCGTCCCTTTTTGCAGTGAAAAGTCTCGCCTTCGAGGAGGTCCGATCATGTTCCCAAGCTTGCGCGTGCTGCTGTCTGCGTCTCTTGGCCTCTGCCTCTGGTTTGCCGCAGGAGCGGCCTCGGCGACCAACTACACCTTATGGATCCACGGCCGCAACTCGGGCGGCGGTACCGTCGCTGGGACCTACAATGACTTCCGCTACTGGGGGCCCGCGACGGCCAGCGCCGGAGTAAATAAGAAGGCGGTCAACTGGGACGGCGTCAGCAGCATCGCGACGACCAACGGCGCCATCCTCAACGCGCTCGACTGCTACTGCACCGGCAGCAACTTCTGCTACATCGCGGTGCACTCGGCCGGTGACATGCAGATTGGCTACGCGCTGTCCCTGTACGGCGGCTCAGCGCGCTACAAGAAGAACGCCACCCCGAACTCCGCGGGCGTGTGCGGGAACAGCGATGGCAAGACGCAGACCGGCTGGAACATCAAGTGGGTCGCGGTTGCCTCGGGCGCCAGCGGCGGCAGCGAGCTCGCCGACCTGGGCAGCTGGGCGACCAGCGAGCCGCTCAACAAGGACCTTATGACGGCGACCGCGCGCGCCAAGTACAACCACAGCCAGACCTACGGCCGGACCTTCTATCGCTTCGCCGGCGCCAGCGGCACGCTGTACTCGGCCTTGCTGCCCGGCCAGGACGACGAGGCGGTGTCCTACCACACGACCGGCGGCGTGGCGGGCAGCTCGGGGGCCTCGTTCGGCAACCCGAGTGACTTTTTCTCCAACGATCTGACCCTGGGCACCGCGGCGTGCGAGGGCGGGGCGGCCAAGTGGAGCTACCACACGGTGTACCTGCGCGACGACGGCGAGGTCTACAACCACTACGCCGCGGGCAACTGGGCGGGAATCATCGGCCCGGTGCGCAGCTTCATCGCGGCCTACGCGCTGTAGTCCGATGCAGGCGACCGCAAACCGTCCGCCGGCTCGGCTGGTCCTGGGCGCCTTGTTGATCCTGGGGCTCCTGGCGGCGGTCTATTATCAGCGGCGCGGTGAGCGGCTGGCGGGGAGTGCCGCCAGCGGGGAAGGAGTGAAGGACTCACCGGCGGCCGCGGTGGCGGTCGGTGAGCCCCGGCAGCTGCCGGGCGGGGTGGCGGTGCAGGCGGGCGCTCCGGACGACGCGCCGGATCGAGCTGATCCGGCGTTGCGGCGCGAGCGCCTGCGTCTGGCAGAGGAGCGCCTTCAGACCTACCGCACCTGGGCGCAGTACCCGCCCGGCTCGCGCCCGGCGCGCGAGAACCCTGATCAGCTCCACCCACGAGATCCGGTCGTGCGGGGAATTCCGTTGTCGCTGTCCGGGCAGCCGAGCGAGCACATCGCACTCAAGCTGCGCCAGGACCGGATGGCGGTGGTCGGCGACGAGGCGATCCAGCTGGGCATCCGCTGCGAGGACTCGCAGGGCCAGGTGCTGCCGTGCGCGGTCGAGAGCGCCCAGCTCTCGGCCCTGCCGGCCGACGGCGTCCCGCCCAAAGGTCAGCGCCCGGTCAGCTTCGTCGCCGACAAGACCCCCGAGCACGAGGGCGAGCTGGTGGCGACGGTGCGACCGCTGGAGCTGCAGCTGGTCGAGCGGACCTGGCCGCTGCGCGTCGACGTGAAGCTGCGAGCGGGCAGCGACCCCGTGGAGCAGGGGACCGCGCTGTTCGACTTCCTGTTCACTCCCGAGCCGCCCGCGGTGCCCACCGGCAAGATCCGCGAGACTGTGGTCGACGGCTCGCTGGTGCTCTACTACGGTCTGGAGGTGCGGCGGCCCGGACGCTACGTGCTGCACGCGCGGGTCGATGACTCCCAGGGCAAGACGTTCGCCTTGCTGGAGTGGAACGACCTGCTTGCCGCCGGCCCGCAGGAGGTCAAGCTGGTCATCTTCGGCAAGCTCCTCCTAGATGAGAAGCCCCGCATGCCGCTCAAGCTTCGCGACTTCGACGGATTCCTGCTCAAAGAGGGCGTCGACCCGGACCGCGAGCACATTCCGCCGCGCAGCGGTTATCACTACACGACCCAGGTCTACCCGAGCAACGTGTTCTCCGCCAAGGAGTGGCAGAGCGACGAGCCCACCCGCCACGAGCGCGAGTTCGAGCACGACGTCGACGACGCCCGCAAATAGCACCCCGCCCAGCCGCCAACCGGGCGACTCCCTAGCCGCACTCCGACATACGCGATGGCTGACAAGCAGATTAAAAGAGCGAAGACTCAACGCTCGCTGCAGGGCTCCTGCGTGGCGCCGAGCACCGCCTGACAAGCTGCCTGGTCGAGGCAGGTGTTGTTCATACAAGCGCGAGCGCTGAACATCCTGCCGCTGCCATTGGGGCACGTACAGCAGGTAGCGGGGCAGGTACTCGGCGAAGTGCAGCTCCCGCCCGCGGCCCCAGCGTCGGTCTGCGAGGTAGAGCAAGCGCAGCCCTGCTGCGCCCAGCTGTAGGAAGGATTGGCGGACAGGTTCCCTCCCGCCGAGGCAAACGGACACTTTGGTCCCAGATCGGCGTCGGCAGCGCTGCCGCCGCTACAAGCGCCAAGGCCGAGCCCTATGCAGGCACAGAACAGGAGATTGAGCCAGCTTCGCATCCCCCCAGCTTACCAGAGCGCCAGCGGCGGCTGCGCGCTAATCGCCACCGACGGCGGGCAGGCGGACCGCAGGGGATGCGGAGTCGCGGGGATCACGGCAAGGCCGTTAGTCCGTTAATCCGGCGCCCCCTGAAAAAACCCCGTCCTAGCGACGGGGAAGGCGCGCCCGGCAGGAATCGAACCTGCGACCCACGGCTTAGAAGGCCGTTGCTCTATCCGACTGAGCTACGGGCGCACACCGCGGCCCCCGCAGAAGCGGGCCGCAGCTGCAGCATGATCGAGTAGTCGGGGCGAGAGGATTTGAACCTCCGACATCCTGCTCCCAAAGCAGGCGCGCTA
>DAOMZC010000283.1:0-7571 GCA_035437965.1 Pseudomonadota bacterium | reverse complement strand
AGATCTACATCTCGCGGTCTAGCTTGGTTGCCATTCAGGTGTACGAAGGGCCGATTTGTCTATGGCCCCTGCTGTTGGGAATCAACTGCAAGGACCCAGCACCAGCGACGTACGACGAGGACATGGCGCCCGCGGACCTGAGTAGACCAACCGCGGATCTGAGCACGGCGCCTCGGGACCTGAGCATGCCGCCCCCGGACCTTAGCGAGGGAGCGGCGGGCCTTCATTCCGTGTGGGGAGTAGACAGCAATAACATCTGGGCCGTCGGAGGGCAGTTCTCAGGGCCATCCACGATCCTCAAGTGGGACGGAACGACCTGGAACGCGCAGTCAAATGGCGCCACAGGGGTTCTCCAGGCGGTGTGGGGCGCGGACATCAATAACGTCTGGGCCGTCGGAGGGGAGCTCGGAGGGACTGCCAAAATCCTCAAGTGGAACGGGACGACCTGGGGCATGGAGACCAATGCCGCCACAGAGCTACTTAATGGCATTTGGGGCACAGGCAAGAACAATGTCTGGGCCGTCGGGCTTCACGGCACAATCCTCAAATGGGACGGGACGGCTTGGATCCTTCAACCCACTGGCACCACAAAATGGCTCAGTGACATCTGGGGAACAGACTCCAGCAATGTCTGGGCGGTCGGAGAGAAAGGTACGATCCTGAAATGGAACGGAGCGACCTGGGTCGAGCAGACCAGCAGCAGCACGGAGTTCCTGCTTCGCGTGTGGGGCAGTGACGTCAACAATATCTGGGCGGTCGGATTCAACGGGGCCATCCTGAAGTGGAACGGAATGGCCTGGACCGCCCAGCCAAGTGGCACCACAAAGTACCTCCTTGATGTGTGGGGCGCGGACGCCAACAACGTCTGGGCCGCCGGTATTGATGGGGTAATTCTGAAATGGGATGGCGCGGCCTGGGAGGCCCAGACAAGCGGCAGCACTGACTACTTCTATGGCCTGTGGGGAACTGGCGCCAACCGAGTCTGGGCCATCGGTGGTAAGGGGACGATTCTGAAATGGAACGGAATCGCCTGGGTCCCATAGACCAGCAACCCCTCACTCCCAGTATATACGCATCGCCACACTGGCTCGCTGCCAATTGTGACGTTCGGAGTCTCATGGGCCCCGCTTCAGAGCCTCCGTAAGTGCTGGAGGTACGCCCGCCCCGCTGCGCCGGGGTGAACCGCGGCTGGCGCTGGGCCGCTTCACGGACCGGGAGCCGCAGCTGTGGGGGCGCTGCACGGACATCAACCCGCCATCCCGCCTCATTGTCACCGCGTTTTTCGTTCGATGGACTTGCGGTGGACGCCGAGTAGGCGGGCGGCCTGCGACTTGTTGCCGCCGGCCTGCTTCAAGGCCGCTGCGACAACGGCTGCCTCAACCGCGGCGAGCTTGTCACCTACTGGGAGGCGCAGGGTGCTGGCCGCGATTTCATGGAGCGACTGCAGGGCCTGGGGCGGGAGGTTCGCTGGGAGATTCGGAGCGGCGGTCCCGATCTGCTCTGGCAGGTGCCAGGGCGCGAGGACCGACTCGGTGGCTGTGGCGGCGGCGAACTGCATGGCGTTTCTGAGCTCGCGCACATTGCCGGGCCAGGCGTAGCGGCCGAGCTGCTCGAGCGCCGCTGGCGACAGCATCATCGCCGGCTTGCCGAGCTGGGCACAGGCCGCGCTCAGGAACGCTCGCGCCAGCAGGGCCAGCTCGCGCTTGCGGTCGCGTAGCGGCGGCAGTACCAGCACCGCCGTGCTCAGGCGGAAGTACAGATCCTGGCGGAATCGTCCCTGCAGCGCCTCTTCCTGCAGCTTGCGGTTGGTCGCCGCGACCAGCCGGAAGTCGATCTGCCGCTCCCGAGTGTCGCCGACGCGGACCAGCCGCTTGGTCTCCAGCACGCGCAGCAGCTTGGCCTGAATGCTGAGCGGCAGCTCGCCCAGCTCGTCGAAGAACACGCTGCCGCCGTTTGCCGCCTCAAGGAGCCCCATCTTGCTCGCGGTGGCCCCGGTGAACGCTCCCTTCTCGTGCCCGAATAGCTCGCTCTCGGCCAGGCTCTCCGGCAGGGCCGCGCAGTTGATGCTGATCAGGGGACCGCTGCGCCGTGGCGACCGCTCGTGCAGCGCCTGCGCCACAAGCTCCTTGCCGGTACCGGTCTCACCCGAAACCAGCACCGGCAGCTCGCTGGCGGCCAGGCGCTCGACCAGGCCATACAGGCGGAGCATCGCCGGGTCGGCGAGCAGCACGTCGATTTCGCCAACCCGCACCCGGGTGACGGCTTCCCCGGCCGCGCGCACCTGTCCCTCGCCAGCCCCCTCGGCGGCGATGGAGGCCCCGGCGAGCAGCGCGTCGCCGTTGAAGCCATCCACGGTCGTCACCGCCCAGGCGGCACGGGCCGCTGGCGCGAGCGCGCGCAGGGCAAGCAGCAGCCGCTGCGCCACCTCTGTCGCCTCGTCTTCGGACAGCTCGGGCAGCAGCACCCACAGCTCATCGCGGCCGGCGAGAGTGGCGTGGTCCATTCGCCGCAAAAAGCCCCCGAGCACCGCCGCCAGCTCGCCGAGGTCGCTGCCGCCGAACTGCGGCGCGCGCACCACCACGACCGCCACCGACCGCAGTGATCGCGCCCCGCGCTCGATCTCGATGGCCAGCTGCTGGCGGAACAGCCCCGGATCGGTCCCCAGAGGCCGCAGCCGCCCCCCAGCAGCCGGACCGCTTGGGCCATAGTAGACCACAGCCACATCGCACAGAGTCAGCACGTCCCCGGGGTACAGAGCCCGCGGCTCTGTCAGTCGCTCCCCGTTGTGCCGCGTGCCGTTATGGCTACCCAGATCCGTAGCCCGTACTCCGTCCGGGCCGACAGTGAGCTGCGCGTGCCGCCGCGACACCGCCAGCGAGCGCAGCGGGACCTCGACCTCGGGCGCCCGGCCAAGGATCAGGGTGCCCTGCGCCGGCAAGTCAACCGCGAGCGAGGAGCCGGCCTCGATAATCAGGAGGTACCCGCGACTCACCGCCGCGCCACTGGCCTCCTGGGCAGTGCCGTCGAGCTCGTGAAGAGTATGCGTCGCACAGGGGCTCGGCGTTGGGGAAAAGAGGCCCTGCGGGCTCTGGGGCGTCCTGGCCATCCCGGTCCTTGGATTACGCGTTTATGCGTGCAAGTTCAC
This sequence comes from Pseudomonadota bacterium, assembly GCA_035437965.1. GTDB lineage: Bacteria > Myxococcota_A > Polyangia > Palsa-1104 > JAEUJZ01 > CALFML01. The sequence continues at coordinate 4,426 of DAOMZC010000283.1, read as the reverse complement.
GGGCAGTGTACTTTGATGCGGTTACGAACGCCTTAGGATCATTCGCTTTGCCATCTGAGTCACCCGACACAGACAAGAAACTGCTGGCCTTGACCCAGACCTATGCTGCCGAGCCCCCGGCCGACGTTGCGACGGGGCCGCTTAAAGTACTGGCCGAGTCGGCGCAGCCGGTTAGCCAGGGCACAAGCCTGATCGGCCAGCGCATCGGCGGCTACCGGGTCGTCCGCTTGCTCGGCCAGGGCGGCATGGGCGAGGTCTATGAGGCGGTGCATGATCACCTTGGCCAGCGCGCCGTGGTAAAGACGCTACGGTCCGAGCTCTCGCACAGCCAGCTGTATGTACAGCGCTTCTTCACCGAGGCCCGAGCCGCCTCCTTGGCCCAGCACCCGGGCATGGTGCAGGTCTTTGACTTCGGCCAGCTCCCCGACAGGACCCTTTACATCCTGATGGAGTTTCTGGCGGGCGAGACCCTGGCGGACCGCATGGCCCGCGGGCCGCTCGGCGAGACGACCGCGCTGCGGCTCACCCGTCAGCTCGCCTCTGCGGTGGCGGCGGCTCACGAGTGCGGCATCGTCCACCGCGATCTCAAGCCGGCCAACGTCTTCGTCGTCCCCGACCCCGAAGCACCGGGCGGCGAGCGGATCAAGATCCTCGACTTTGGGCTGGCCAAGCTCACCGATGCGGCGCTCGGCGGCGAGGGCCCCCTCAGCACCGCCTCGGGGACAGTCATGGGCACGCCCGTCTATATGTCCCCCGAGCAGTGCCGCGGCCTGGCCTACACAAACGGTCAGACCGATGTGTATGCGCTCGGCGTGATGCTGTTCGAGATGCTATCCGGCAAGCCGCCGTTCTGGGCCGACACCGTGGGCGATATCGTGGCCATGCACCTCACCAAGCCGCCGCCGCCCATCAGGGACACTGCCCCCAGTACCACGGCCGGCGTGGCCGCGCTCATCCCGTCTATGCTGGCCAAGGAGCCGGCCAAGCGCCTCAATATGGCGCAGACCGTGGCGCGTATCCAGTCCCTCGCCATCCCCGAAGAACAATCGGTGGGCCGGGCTGCCGGTGCCTCCGCGCCGGCCGCGCAGGCGCTCCCGCGGGTAGCCCGCTATGCGCTCGCGTTTGGCCTTGGCATCGGTGTACTCGGAGCCGCGCAGGCCGTGCGCAGCCGCAGCAGGCCCCGCCCTGTCTCGGTCGGGGGAGACACCGGGCCCCCCGCCGTCCGCTCGCTCCGCGGGTCTGTCCCGGGAGAGCCGGCACCGAGCCCTGCCTTGCCCCCGGCTGTCCAGCCGCAGGCGAGTGCCGCCAGGTCGATTGTCGTCGTGCCGCCCCAACCCCCGTCGGGCGGTCCGCTCGTCGCCATGCCGCCGCCACCGAGCGCCTCGCCGCCGTCGCCAGCTCTGTTGGATTCGCTGCGGCTGCCCGGTCATCCGATGGTATACCCACAGCGCCGCGGCAAGCTGAAGCCGTCCCTCTCACCGACGTCGATTGCAGTGCCGGCCGCCACTTCGGCCCCTGAGCCGGCCCTCCCTCCGGCCGCCAAGTCCGTACAGCCCGAGGACATAGATGTGCCGGCGCTCCGCTAGGGCCATTAGGGCCCTGTGCATCTGGGGGCTAATCGTGGGCTCTGGACTCGCGACCTCGACGCGAACCTGGGGACAAGGCCCGGCTCCGCCCAACGATTCGGGGACCTCGGCTCTCGGGCCGTCGTCCCCGGAAGCGGCGGCCGCGCCGGCACCGCCCGGACCTCCGCGCCCAAGCGCCGCCGCTCCCGAAAACGAGCGCGGCCCGGCACCGCGACCGCCAGGCGACCAGCCGCTGCCGCTAGGGCCGGCCGATGGTGACGGCCACCTGACGCTACACGAAGCGACCGAGCGCGGGATTCGGCTCTTCCGCGCCGGCGACTACGACGGCGCCGTGCAAGCATTCACCGCCGCCCACATTTTGAATCCCAAGCCGATGTTCCTGTTCAACATCGCCCAGGCGCAGCGTAAGGCCGGTCGGCCTCAGGAAGCACTGATCAGCTATCAGCTCTTCCTGAAAAAAGCGCCCGACTCCCCGCTGCGGGCCGAGACGGAGGCCTACCTCGAGCTGGTGCGGACTCAGCTCAAGGTACGGGCGGCAAGCGGAGGGGCCTTGCCGCCCCCGCCCATGGGCCAAGTCCTGCCCACTCCGGCGCCACCTGCCTTAGAGCGGCGCGTTTCGCTTTACCGCCGCCCCTGGCTGTGGGGGATCGTTGGATCGGCTGTTGCATTGACTGCGGGCGTCGCCGTCGGGGTGTACCTGGGCACACGCTCCCCCTCGACAACCTTGGGCGTCCTTGAGCCCACTTTCTAACCGTGGGAGTCCGCTTATTCATGCGATGCATCAATCGGTGCGTGAGCTTGCTTTTCTGGCTCTGGCTGTCGGGCTGCGCCAGCGACCTGCAAGGCTATGTTTCCGACATGCAGGCGCACCCCGACATGGGGCTGCCTTTGTTGCCAGCGGTGCAGTTCGACAAGCAGGCCTGTCCGAGCGGCCAGGGCGCGACTGCCATCGCCGTCGGCGATCTCAATAAGGATGGACGCCCCGATGTCGTCGTCGCCAACGGTCTGAGTAACACAGTCACCACCTACCTGAACTCTGCCGCCGCGAGCTGCCCGACGACAAACACCTATCCCACCGGCAACAGCCCGAGCGCGCTGGTGGTGGGCGAGCTGGATGGCGACGGCTGGGGCGATGTTGTGGTCGCCACTGCTGGGGATAACACAGTCAGCGTGCACCTCAACAAGGGGGACGGAACCCTGGGGAATCCCACCACCTACCCGGTGGCCAGCGTGACCGCTCTGGCGCTCGGCAACCTCGGCGGCGTCCGGCCCGACGTGGTGGCGCTGAGCAGCGCAGACGACGCGGCCCGCCTGCTGCGCAACCAGGGCACCGGCACGCTGACCCTCAGCCCGACCAAGTACCTGGGGGGTCAGCTGCTATTCTCGCTGATCCTGGCTCCCCTGCAGCCGAGCATCCCCAGCCTGGTGCTGGTCAGCGCGGCCGACGACAGCCTCACCATCTTGCCGAACAATGGCGCAGGAGACTTCAAAAGCTCGATGCAGCTAGCGCTCCCGGACGCCCAGAGCCCGGTGGCCGTGGCAGCGGGGTTTCTCGATGAGGACGCCAACCAGGATCTGGTCGTGGTCAGCCATGGCAACGACCGCGTGCTGCTGCTGCTCAACCAGGGCAATGGCACGTTCGTTCAGCGCAGCGTCGCAGTGGGCCGCCATCCGGTGGCGGTAGCCATCGCCGACCTGACCCGCGATGGTAAGCCCGATTTGGCGGTGGTCAGCGCCGGCGATGAAACGCTGCAGCTCGTGGTCAACCTGGGCCAAGGCCAGTTCGCCACCGACGCCCAGCATGCGCTAAAGACCGACCCGCTCCCGGTTGCGATCGCCGCCGTCGATATGAACGGGGACATTGTCCTGGATCTGGTGCTGGCCCACCGCACCGGAGGTCAGCTCATGATCCTGTACCAGAGGTAGCTTGCATGCGGATAAGTTTCGCATCGCTACTGACGGGCACGCTGCTGTGGGGAGCGACCGCCTGCGACAACCGCCCCCTGGTCGTGGTGGAGGCCGCCCCTCTGCCAGCAGACGCCGCCGAGCTCTATGTGTCGCTGAGCTACCGGGGTCACCCAGCGCGCAAGCCGGCCCCCATCAGGTTCAACTTGAGCGGCCAGCGCCTGGATGAGCCGGCGACGTTCGGGGTGCGCCTGGAGTCGCAGACCGATGGCGACCTGGTCGTCGGCGCCGGCGTGTTCGATAGCGGCGGCTGCCTGAGCGCCTTCGGCAGCGCGATCGCGGACCGGGTCAGCGCTACTCCGCGGCTCGCGCTGACGCTCGGCCCTGCGCCTGTGGAGTTGCTGCCCCATGCCGAGCGCTGCCAGATGCCCGAGCTCACGCCGCTCCTGCTCAGCATCAGCCCGGCGCGCGCCAGCACAGCGGGCGGCGAGCGCGCGGTGCTGCGGGGCTGGGGCTTTGGCACCGATAACTGCTCGCTGGTCAGCATCAACGGCACGAAGGTGACTGATATGGTGTGCCGCTCCCTGGTCGAGCTTGCCGCCACCATACCGCCGAGCAGCAAGGTGGGGCCGGCCCAGGTACAGGTGGTAAACCCGAGCTCCAGCGGAGACCGGCAGGTAATCAGCGCGACCCTGTTTTCGTACTATGCCGAGAGCATCCGTCTAGGTATGCCTACTGCCTATCCGGTGGACGCTGGTCCCGTCGCGCTGGTCAGCGGACGTATAGACAGAGACCAGCGACCTGACCTGGTGGTAGTCAGTCGCGAGGTCGGGACTGTCACGATCCTCATCAATAGCGGCCTGGGCTTGTTTCCGAGCGGCTTTCGTACCGCGCTGCCTGCTGGCGTCCGTCCGACCGCTGTGGGCCTGGGCGAC
>DAOMZC010000282.1:0-7583 GCA_035437965.1 Pseudomonadota bacterium | reverse complement strand
CGCCTGAAAGGGAGCGGACCGCGGCTCCTGGTCTTCCGCAAACAAGGGGAGCAGGCGGCGCAGCTGCGCCCCGGCAGCGAGGCGCAGGCCGGAGATCTAATCCAGCTCGGCTACCTGGCCAGCGGCCAGCGCTACGGGGTGATCGTCTCGGTCGATGCGCGCGGCGGCGCGACCCTGCACTTCCCCGCCACCCCCGCCGCCTCCCTGGAGCTGCAGCGCAGCGGGCCGACGCTGCTCGAGCAGGCGTTCCAGCTCGACGACGCGCCGGCGTTCGAGCGCTTCTTCCTGGTGACCACGGACGAGGCGCACCGCGCCGCGCTCACCACCGCCCTGGTGATGGAGCAGGCGCGGGCGCTGGCCGCCGACCCGCGCGCCGCCGAGACTCGGCCGCTCGCGCTGCCGCCGGCGCTCCACCAGGAGTCATTCCTCCTGCGCAAAAAAGCCCGCCCGCTTTAATCAAGTCCGCCGGCCCAGAAAAAGAAAATTATTTTTGCCGCCGATTCCTGACTGATTACAAGCTGATTCCCGACCGATTCCTGATTGATTCCTAATTGATTCCTGATTGATTACAGGGGCTTACAGAGCCCGCTACAGAGCGCGCAACCAGGGTCCCGCGCTGTAACTTTCCGCCCTCGCCAGCATCGAAGAAGCCAGGCGACTGGTCAGCTGCTGGCGCCTTCATCCGACCCTCATTACCCCTTCACCAAGAGGTATGGCTCATGAATCATAGACTTGCTCTTGCCCTGCTCCTTTTCTGCGCGCCGCTCGGCTGCGGAAAGGACACGCCGGACAAGCTGCCCGATGCCGGCGCTTCTGACCTGGCGACCCCCAGCGCCGACCTGGCGGGAGCGGACATGGCCGGTGGCACCTCGTTCGATCCGCAGACTCCGCCGCAGGGCGGGGCGCCGCTCATGGCCTGGCTGAACGCCGGCTACTACAAGTCCTGGCACTGCGAAGCCGCCGCGCACCCGGCGGGGCCGAACGGGGCGCACGGTACAAACCGCGTCTGCTCCAACAACCTGCAGGCCGGCACCGGCGGCTCGGGCGAGTTCCCGGTCGGTGCGGCGAGCGTCAAGGAGCTTTACAGCGGCAGCAACGTCGTCGGCTACGCGGTCTCGCTGCGCATCAAGACCGGTCCGAGCGGCGACTCGTGGTACTGGTATGAGAACGGCTTCGGCGGGGTCGGCATCACCGGCTGCACCGGCTGCCACTCCAAGGCCGGCAGCGGCGGCACGTACATCGGCCGCGACTTCGTCTTCGTCCGCGTTCCGTAGCCGTGCTGGTCCCGCGGCGGCCGGGCGCTACTGGGAATGACCCGCCGCGCCGATTGACGCGCCGCCGCCAAGCGCCTACGGTGCGCCTTCATGCTCCGCATCGTCCTTGCCACCTTGAACGCCCGCTACAGCCACACGAGCTTCGGGCTCCGCTGCCTGCTGGCCAACCTCGGTCCGTTTCGCGACGCGGCGATCCTGCGCGAGTTTACAATCGGCCAGCCGACCCTGCAGATCGTCGAGCAGCTGCTGGCCGATGCGCCTTCGGTCATCGGCTTCGGGGTGTACATCTGGAACGTCGCCGAGGTCACCGCGGTGCTCGAGCTTCTGCGCGCGCTGCGTCCCGACATCCGGCTTGTGATCGGCGGTCCCGAGGTCTCTTATGAGTACGAGCACACAGATATCTTCAGGCTCGCCGATCACCTGATCACCGGGGAAGGCGACGTCGCATTCCGCGAGCTCGTGGCCGAGCTGGCAGCGGGGCGGACGCCGGCCAAGGTGATCCGCGCGGCGCCGCCGGACATCGCCGCGCTGCAGCTGCCCTACGACGAGTACACCGACACCGATCTGCGCGAGCGGCTGCTGTACGTCGAGGCCTCGCGCGGCTGCCCCTTCCAGTGCGAGTTCTGTCTGTCCTCCCTGGACGAGCGGGTGCGCGCCTTCCCCCTGCCGGCGTTCCTCGCCGCGCTGGAGCGGCTGCTGGCACGCGGCGCCCGCGGCTTCAAGTTCGTCGATCGGACGTTCAACCTCAGCCTGCGGACCTCGGTCGCGATCCTGGAGTTCTGTCTTTCCCACTACCGCCCGGGGTTCGAGCTTCACTTCGAGATGATCCCCGACCGCCTGCCCGCTGAGCTGCGCGCCCTGCTCACCCGCTTCCCCGCCGGCGCCGTGCAGCTGGAGATCGGAATCCAGAGCTTTACCCCGACCGTCCTTCAGAGCATCTCGCGCCCGCAGAACCTCGAGCGGCTGGAGGGCAACCTGCAGTTCCTGCGCGACCACACCCAGGCGCACGTCCACTCGGATCTGATCTTCGGTCTACCCGGCGAGACCCTGGAGTCGTTCGCCGCCGGCTTCGATCGCCTCATCGCGCTGGGTCCGGGGGAGATTCAGCTCGGGTTCCTCAAGCGCCTGCGCGGCACGCCGATCATCCGCCACACCGAGCCGGCGGGCCTCCGCTTCAGCCCGCGACCGCCGTATGAGATCCTGCAGACGGGCGCCGTGCAGTTTCCCGTCATGCAGCAGATGAAGCGTTTCGCCCGCTACTTCGACCTTTATTACAACAGCGGCGACTTCGTGCTGGCGATGCAGCTGCTGCTCGATGACCCGTCGCCGTTTGCCGCCTTTGCGCGGTTTGCCGACTGGCTTTATGCGACCACCCGGCAGACCCACGAGTTCGCCCTGGCGCGGCGCTATCAGCTCCTGTTTACCTACCTCACCACGGTCCTTGCGGGCGCGCCGCGGGAGGTCGCCGGGGCGCTGCTGCGCGACTACGATCGCCGGCAGGTGCGCCGCGAGCGGCTGGAGTTTCTGCGCCCCTACGTCGACTCGGTCTATCCGGTGCGGCCCGCTGCCACCGAAGCGGCGGCGCCGTCCACGCTGCGCCCGACGCCGGGCGGCAAGCGCCGCGGGCAGGCCCCCATCGCGCCACCGGCCAGCGAGCCCGCGGCGCCCGCTGTACGCCGGCTGCCCGTGCTGCAGTGAGCGCGGCTAGCCGAGCCAGCCGCCGAGCAGCGTGCGCTCGCTCACCCGCTCGAAGAACCACAGCAGCGAGAGGCCCAGGAGGATCGCCGAGGTGCCGATGCGCACGCAGCGGTCGTAGCCGTAGCGCGGCACCAGGAACAAGAGCGCGGCGGGCAGGCCCAGCGCGACCAGACACACGGTCAACAGCGGCAGGCTGAAGCGGACGAACAGCAGCACGCACAGCCCCAGGAGCACCGCGAGCAGCACGAGCTCCAGGGTCTGGAACGGCGGCCCGCGGCGAGCCGGCGCGGCGCGCCTTGTAGTCTGGGCGGCCTGGGGACTTGCGGCCGGGCTGTGGCGAGCCAGCAGGAACAGCACCGGGAACCCGAGCACCACCACCGCCAGCTGCCCGAGCTCGACCCCGAGGTTGAACGACAGGAGCGACCACAGGAGGCCCGCCTTGGGCAGGCCGACTTCCTTTAGCACCGAGGCGAACCCGAACCCGTGCATCAGCCCGAACGAGAACGTCAGCAGGAACCGGTGCCGCGGCTCGGGCCGCAGGATGTTCTCCACGGCGACGTAGCCGATCGACACCGCGATGAAGCTCTCGACCAGCCGCGAGGGCAGGGCGACCCAGCCGAGCGCCGAGGCGACCAGCGTCACCGAGTGGGCGATGGTGAACGCGGTGACGATGCGCACGACGTAGCCCAGGCCCCGCCGCATGCCGCCCGGCGCCGCCGGGGCTGACGGACCGCCGGTAGGGCTGGCGCCGACCGCCGCGGCGATGATGAGCAGGCCAAAGAGGAAGGCCAGGTGGTCGTAGCCGGTGAAGATATGCTCGATGCCGAGCTGCAGGTAGTCGCGCACGTTGTCCAGGACCCCCAGCGGGTGGCCCAGGCGCAGGGTGCGGCTCTGGCTGCGGAAGACGTGCTCGCTCTCGCTGCCGAAGGCGCGCACGTGGGCCAGGCCCTGGTGGCGCGGATCGATGTCGAACATCAGGTTGTAGGTGATCTCGGCCTCTTCGAGGCTGCGCAGGCAGCGGTAGTGCAGCCGCTGGATGAAGAAGAAGCTGCCGCCCTTGTCGAGGAAGTCCGGCTCGTCGGCCTCACCCGGGCAGGGGTGGCCGTGATTTTCGACGGTGACTTGCGCCATGAAGTAGGCGCCAAGGCGGGCCGCGCCGTCGCGCGCTTCCTGCAGGGTGACCGGCCGCTCTTTGGCGAGGCCGAGGGCCTGATAGAGGTCGTTGCTTGTGACCTGCAAGGTGAGCTCGACCTGGCGGCCGGCGACGGCGATGTCGCTGTACACGACGCTCGACTGGTGCGCCGCGGCGCATCGCGGCGCGACAAGGCCGGCGAGCAGCGCGCCCAGCCCGAGCAGCAGCGCGGTGCTGCGGTGGGTGGCCGCGCAGGGCCTGAGGATCGCATACATGGCCCCGTACTATACTGCAAAGTCGCCCAGTTCGGCGCGCGCCATCTTCACCCAGGGTCCCCCCCTCGGCAGCCCCGCGGTTTGCCCCGCGAGTGTCCGTGCGAGATGGTAAAGTTAAGCTGAAGAGTCAGGCTACGGCGCGCACCGGAATCGATTTGCACCCCAGGCTGAATCCGCAGGCGAAATGAGCCAATAGGAGTCCCGATGAAACATCTAAATCCCCTCTTGCTGAAGTCGGATACATGGAAGGAAATGCTCGTCGACAATCAGCGCATGGTCTCGATCAGCCTGAGCGAGATCGAGCAGGTCCTGCGCCTGGCGCGTCACACCCCGGGCCTGGCCAAGTACGAAAAGGCGCTGCACCAGCTGTCGATCTTTTTCGATAAGGCGTTTGCCCTGTACCGCAAGGAAGCCCCCGACGAGCTGTCCGAGCTCGTCGCGCTGTGGGAGCGGTACAGCGCCGCGGTGCTGCAGCGCTATACGGGCGTGATCGCGGTGGAGCTGCGCGCGGCCGACCATATTGTGAGCAATATCTTTGCTCGCTTCCTGGCCCAGGTGCCAAACCAGAACGTCGCCTACGCGGCCGATGTGGTGCCGCTGGTCTACGGCGGCGAGGGCGGCCTGAGCGCGTACTTTACCCACCCGCCGGAGCTCGATCGGCCGTTCGCCATCATCAACCTGCCGCACTCGGCGTTCGCCAACGTGTGGCAGTGGCTGGCCCTCCCGCACGAGATCGGGCACGATCTGTACGCGACGATCAAGGGCCTGGACACCGAGCTTGAGAACGCGCTCGGCGACCGCATGCGCAAGGCGGTGCAGGACGGCGAGGTAAAGATCCCCGATATCGACTTCGACCTGACGCCGTATGGGCACGGGCGGTCGATCAAGTACTCGGGCGCCGACTTCCTGGCGGCGCTGTGGAAGGGGTGGGCCAACGAGTCGCAGGGCGACATGATGGGCCTTATCAACTGCGGTGGCGCGACGATCGTCGGCCTGCAGCAGATCATCGGCTTCGGCACGGGTGGCATGTGGCGCCTGCGGCCGGGCCCCGACGGCGGAGTGCGCGACGAGCCGGAGCCGCACCCGGTCTCGTACGTGCGCAATGCCCTGAACATCGCCGGGCTGCGCCTGCTCGGTCAGGGGCACAAGGAGCTCGCCGATGAGATCGAGGAGCGGTTCAACGCGCTGCGCCCGGCCGATACGCACGTGGCGTTCCGGTTCGGCCGCACCCGCGTCGACTTCGCGCGCATCGAGGTCGCCGAGCTGGTGAAGTCGGCGCAGCTGGCGGCGGAGGTCCTGCTGAAGCAGCCGCTCAAGGTGCTGGGGGACAAGTCCTACAGCCAGCTCGCGACGTTCACTGAAGAGGATCAGGAGAAGGTCAACTCGATGGTCGAGCCGCTGTCCAAAGGTGACTCGACTTTCGCCAGCGGAGCCGGCATCGAGGCGCGCCACGCGCTCGGGGCGACGGTGCTGGCCTTTGAGCGCGACCGCGCCAACTCGCACGCCATCAACCGCTGCTTCAAGCACTTCCTCGTCTAAGCCGCCCGCCCGAGCCCGCGCCCGCTTGCGGGACGCCTCTCCCGCAAGCGCGGGCTCGGGTGAGCGCGGGTCAATCAGGCCGAGGCGCGCTTGCCCGATACCTTGGGGGCGGGGCGCCCGGTCGGCGCGGGCGCGCCCTGACTCTCGGCGGACTCCGAGCGCTGGCGCTGGTCGGTCGCGCTGGATTTGTCAGCGGGGCTGGCGGTGGCGCCGCTGCTGCCGCGCTGCTGGTCGGCGCGGTGGACGCGCAGCTGGGTGATGACTTCCTGGACGCCCGCCACGGCCTCGGCGAGGTCCTCCAGGTGGCGCTTGTCCCGCTGGTGGGTGACTGTGCCGGTGAGGGTCACCTGGCCGTCCTGGACCTGCACCTCGACCTCGCTGGCGTCGACCTCTCCCTGGCTGCCCAGGCGCTCGCACACGTCCTCCCGGATTCGCTCGTCCGAGCGCTTGTAGCCCTTGGGGCCGCGGCTGCGCTTGTGAGCTGAGCCGGGCTCGGCGCCACCTGGGCCGCGTTCCTGGCTGAAGCCGCCCGGGTTCCAGCCGCTGCGCTGGTTCCAGTCAGCGAAGTCGCGCTGGGAACCAGCGTAGCCGCTCTGGCTGCCCGGACCGGCGTACTCCCTGTGGCTGGGACCGTGGCCGTAGCTGCCCTGCGGACCATAGCCGCCGTAGCCCGGGCCGCCCGGCGGACCATAGAAGTTGGAGCTGCTGTCCTGGCTGCCGAATCTGCTCTGTCCCTGAGCGCTCTGGTCGCGGCGCTGAGCCCCGTAGCCGCCCTGCGTGTTGTCGCGGTGCTGGCCGCCGTAGCTGCGCTGCAGCTCGCGATGCGGGCCGCTGTAGCCCTGAGCGCTCTCGCTGTAGTCGCGGTCCTCGCTGCCGCGGTAGCCCGAATACCACGCGTTGGACGAGCTGATGTCCTCGCCTTCGCGGTTCCCGAACTCATAGGACTCTTCATGATGCTGCCCGCGCTCGCGGCTCGGCTGGCCGCGGTACTCGGAGGCACGGCTCTGCGGGCCCTGCCGCGAGCTGCCCCGTCCTTCATGATGACCCTGGGGGGACTGACGCTGTGCCATGGTGATGCTCCTCTTTTGCAGTTGAGCTGTATGCAGCAATCTGCCCGGCGCTCGTCTGCATGCGTCAGGCATGAAACAATCAATGACGCTGCTGAATCAGCACTTTGAAGTGAGTGCCCAATAGAGCCTGGACACCGCCAAGAGATGCATCCCCCCCAGAGAGCCGAAGAGAGCCGAAGGGAGCCGAAGAAAGCCGAACGTTACGTTCTGAGGCGAGATGGCATGCCGATAAAATTCCTTACTTCGCTGCCGTCAAATCCGGCGTGATTGGCACCCATTCTCATTAAATGCCACTCTACTAAAGTAAAAAATTAACCAATTATTCTTGGTTGGCTACTAGGGAAAGTACCCAAGGCGCAAAAAAAAAACGAGCTCCGCCCCGAAGCGCGAGAGCTCGTAAGTGACCGTTACCTGCGCTTAGCGCCGGATGGCCTCGCCAGGCTTGGCCGCGCCGCCCGGGGTGCCGGCGAAGTGGGTCCCGCTGCCGCGGCCGGTGCCGGGCTGGTTGCCGCCGGTGCGCAGCGCCTGGCCAGGGTGGCTGGCCTCGCCGCCTTTGCGGCCGGCCTCGCGCGCCTCTTCCGGGGTGAACTCGTGG
>DAOMZC010000281.1:0-7585 GCA_035437965.1 Pseudomonadota bacterium | reverse complement strand
AGCACCGCGCGCAGCGCCGCCGCATCGGCGACATCGGCGACGCCGCAGAAGACCTCGGCGCCCAGCGCCTCCAGCGCCTTCACGCGCTGCTGCGCTGCGGGGCCGGGAGTCGAGCGCCCGATCAGGATCAGCCGCGCGCTCACCGCCTGCGCCAGGTAGCTCGCGAGCTCCAGCCCGATGCCGCCCAGCCCACCGGTGATAAGGTACACGCCGCGCGGGCGCAGCCGCGCCCCGGCCGCCGCCGGCGCGGGCAGGGTCGTCGGCTCGAAGGTCTGGACCCAGCGCTCACCTTGGCGGTAGGCGACGACGCAGTCTGTCTGGTCCGAGCTGCACTCCGCCACCAGCTGCCGGATGGCCTGCTCACTGGGAAGCATGATGGCGGGCGGGGTCGGTTGCGCAGCTGCGGCTTCAGCGCTGCACTCCAGATCGACCAGGCGGCAGCGCAGGAAATCATATTCTCTGGGTAGGACCCGGCACGGCCCGAGCGCCACCGCCTGGCTCGGGCGCCGCGTCGGCTCGTCGGCCACCCGCTGCAGTCCGCAGGTCGCGATGGTGAGCTTGAGCGGCTCACCGCCCGGCGGTCGGCTCGCCAGCGCCTGGGCCAGCGCGAGCGGGCCGTAGAAGCTGAGCGCGAGCTCCGCTTCCAGCTGCGGCTCCTCGGTCTCTGGCGCGGACTGCGGAATCAGGTTCCATAGATGCAGGATGTGCTGCGGGTACAGCTGCCGCTCATCGAGCTCGCGCAGCAGGCTCTCGTAGTCGGCGCGGTCAGCCGCCTTCACCGTGTAGCGATCCGCGGCGCGGCGGGCGAAGCGGTCGCCGGGCTCGAGCAACACTACCTGATGACCGCGCGCGGTGAGGAGCCGCGCCACGCTGTCACCCCAGCCCCCGCCGACCGCTCCCAAAGCGGATGCCCCCTCAGAGAAGATCAGCCAGCGCGCCGCGCCGAAGACTTCCGGCGCGGCCGCCGAGAGCCGCCAGGCCGGGCGATAAAAGATATCGCGCGGCAAGGCCGGACCGGGCGCGCCAAGGCCCGCCCCTGCGGTGACGGAGGCTGCCGGCTGGGCGGGAGCCGCGATCCAGAACTCCTGCCGCTCGAACGGATAGGTCGGCAGCGCGACGCGGCGGGGCTTCTCCCCGCGGTGGAAGCCCTCCCAATCGATGGTGCCGCCGGTCAGCCAGAGCTTGCCGACCGTCTCCAGCAGGAACGCGACATCGGACAGCTGCGCCTGCGGGTGGCGCAGCGAGCTGAGTAGCGTGTGCTCGGGCAGCCGCGCCGGATGCTGAGACACAAGACCGCGCAGCGTGTGACCGGGACCGACCTCCAGGAAGCTGCGCGGCGCGTCGGCCAGCAGCACCGCGAGTCCGTCGCCGAAGCGCACCGTCTGGCGCAGGTGGCGGGCCCAGTACTCGGCCGAGGTGGCCTCCTCCGGTCTTATCCAGGTGCCGCTGACATTGGAGATGAACGGCAGGCGCGGCGGACGCAGGCGCAGCGCCGCCACCTCGCGCGTGAACTCGGCCAGGATCGGCTGCACCAGCGCGGAGTGCGCGCCCACCGCTATATGCAGCCGGTGACACGAGACACCGCGCTGGCGCAGCACCTCCTCAACGCGGGCAATCGCCGCGACCGAACCGGAGAGCACGCAGGAGTCCGGCCCGTTGATGGCGGCAAGCGACAGCTCCTCGCCCAGGTCGGCGCGCAGCTCGTCAGCCGGCAGCTGCACGCCGAGCATCGCCCCCGGGGGCAGCCGCGCCATCAGCCGGCCGCGGCTCGCCACCAGGCGCAGCGCGTCTTCAAGGCTGAACACTCCGGCCAGGCACGCGGCCGTGTACTCGCCCAGGCTGTGCCCGATGAGCGCCTTGGGAGTCACGCCAAAGGACTGCCACAGCTGGGCCAGCGCGTACTCGGTGATAAACAGAGTGATCAGCGCCAGATCAATCCGCTGCAGGCGCTCGCCGGCGGCGCGCGGCTCGGCGGCGCGCGGGTACAGCTCGGCGCGGATGTCAAAGCCCAGGATGGGCAGCAGCAAGAGCGCGCAGCGATCGACCTCTTCGCGGTACAGGCTCTCTTTTTCGTAAAGCTCCCGCCCCATATTGGGATATTGGGAGCCGCCGCCGGGAAACAGGAAGACGACCTCGCCCTCGGTCTGGGTGCAGCGGGCCTGCAGCTTCTCGGCGCCGGTCGCGCGCAGCACCTGGCAGGCCTGGGCGGTGTCGCGGCAGACCGCGAAGGCGCGGTGGCTGAACGGCTGGCGGCCGACGTGCAAGGTGTAGGCGACATCGGCCAGCGCGAGCGGCGGGCTGGCGGCCAGCGCGGCGGCCAGGTTGGCGGTCGCCGCAGCGAGCGCGGTCGCGGTCTTGGCCGACAGGGTGAGCAGCTGAAAAGGGCGCGTCGGCCCCAGGGGCGCGGGCGGCGGCGCCGCCTCCAGGACGACGTGCGCGTTGGTGCCGCCGATGCCGAACGAGCTGACCCCGGCGCGCCGCGGCGACGCCGTCCACGGGCGCAGGCGCGTGTTCACAAAGAACGGGCTGCTCGCCAGGTTCAGCTTGGGGTTGGCAGCGGTGAAGTGGAGGCTCGGCGGCAGCTCGCGGTAGCGCAGCGCCTGCACGGTCTTTATGAGGCCGGCCACACCGGCGGCGCTGTTCAGGTGGCCGATGTTGGTCTTGACCGAGCCGATGGCGCAGCTGCCGCGCGGCACGCCGGCAAAGACCTCGCTGAGCGCGGCAATCTCGATCGGATCGCCGAGCGGCGTGCCGGTGCCGTGCGCCTCGATATAGCTGACGGTGGAAGGGGCGATGTCGGCGACCGCCAGGGCCTGGGCGATGACCTGGGTCTGGCCGGCGATGCTCGGCGCGGTGTAGCCGACCTTGCTGCTGCCGTCGTTGTTGAGCGCCGCGCCCTTTATCACCGCGTAGATCTGATCGCCCTTGGCCAGCGCGTCTTCCAGCCGCTTGAGGACGATCACGCCGACCCCGTCCCCGCCCACCGTGCCCTGCGCCTTCTCATCGAAGGCACGGCAGTGGCCGTCGGGCGACATGATCATTCCTTCGCGGTGCAGGTGGCCGTAGCGTCCCTGCAGATCCACCGACACGCCGCCGGCCAGCGCCAGGTCGCACTGGAAGGTGAGCAGCGACTGCCAGGCCATGCAGACGGCGACCAGCGCGGTCGAGCAGGCGGTCTGCACGGTGAGGCTCGGTCCGTGCAGACCGAGCTTGTAGGAGACCCGCGTACTGAGAAAGTCCTTATCGCTGGCGACGAGCAGCTGGAAGTCGTCGTCGTCGCCCTGGGCCGCGAAGTGGGGGTAGACGTGGCGCCACAGGTACTCGCTCTTGCCGCAGCCGGCGTATACGCCGATGAGGCCGGGGAAGCGCTTGGGATCGTAGCCGGCGCTCTCCAAGGCGGTCCAGCAGGACTCCAGGAACAGGCGGTGCTGGGGGTCGGTGATCTGCGCCTCGCGCGGGGTGAAGCCGAAGAAGGCGGCGTCGAACTGCTCGATGCCGGGGAGGAAGCCGCTGGCCGGCAGGTAGCTCGGGTCGGTGTAGAGGCGCGGGCTGACTCCGGCCGCGCGCAGCTCGGCTTCCGAGAAGAAGCGGATCGACTCGACCCCGGCGCGCAGGTTGCGCCAGAACGCTTCGACATCATCGGCGCCGGGGAAGCGGCCGGCCATGCCGATGATCGCGACGCCGCCGGAGCGGTTGGCCCACTCGGCGCTGGCGCTAATCATGGCGCGGGCTCCGGCGGCCGGGGCCGGTGCCCAGGCCGGTGCCCGGGCCGGTACCAAGGCCGGTCATAGGTCGGTTCAGCGCCGAGCGCTGACGCAAGGCGCGCTCGCGGCTGGGTGTCGCGAGCGGTCCGCTGGCGCTTGTCCCGGGCGCCGGGGCCGCCGCCGCGGAGCCGCTAAGGTGAACGGCCAGCTCGCGCACCGTGGGGTAGCGTAATAGGTCCATCATCGGCACCTCGCGCCGCAGCGCCGCCTGCAGCTGGCTCTGCACCTCGGCCAGCCGCAGCGAGTGGCCGCCCAGATCGAAGAAGTTGTCGCGCACCCCGATTCCGTCACAGCCGAGGACCTCCTGCCAGGCCGCGATGATGACCCGCTCGATCTCGAACGCCGGGGCCTCGTACAGAGGCCGGGTCGCGGCGGCCGCCGGCGCGGGGGCGGGCAAGGCGCTGCGCTCGAGCTTGCCCACCGCGGAGCTCGGGAGGCGGGCGAGCACGGCGAAGCTTGGCGGGATCATATACTCAGGAAGCCGTTCCTTCAGATAGCCGGTGAGCTGGGCCGCGAGCCCCGCCGCGAGCTCCAGCGCCGCGGCCTGCCGTGGCACCACGTAGGCGCACAGCCGCGGCTCGCCCGGCGCATCGCTGCGCAGGACCACCGCCGCCTCCGCAACTTCGGAGTGGCCGAGGAGCTGTGACTCGATCTCGCCGAGCTCGATGCGGAACCCGCGCAGCTTGACCTGGCGATCGATGCGGCCGAGAAACTCGATGCTGCCATCGGGCTGGAAGCGTGCCCGGTCACCGCTGCGGTAAAGCCGCGGGCTGCTCGCCTCGGGAAGCGGGTTGGCGATGAAGCGCTCGGCGGTCAGCTCGGGGCGGTTCAGGTAGCCGCGCGCGACTCCCAGCCCGCCGATGTAAAGCTCGCCGGGTACTCCCAGCGGGACGGGCTGCAGGGCGCTGTCCAGGATGTAGACCGCGATCCCGGGAATCGGGCGGCCGATGGACGGCGGCTGCTCCCGGTCCAGTCCTTCGCAGCGGGCAAACGTGGAAAGGACTGTGCACTCTGTAGGCCCGTAGCCGTTGTTGAAGCGCCGGCCGGTGGCCCAGCGGGCGACGAGCTGTGCGGGGCAGACCTCGCCGCCCACCACGATGGTCTGCAGCGCCGGCAGCTCGTCAACCGGCAGCGCCGCCAGGACCGATGGCGTAAGGTGCAGGATGGTAATCGCCTGCTCGCGCAGGAGCCGCGTCAGCTCCGCGCCCGGGACGAGCGCCGCCCGCGGCACCTGGACCAGGGTCGCACCGCTCGTCAGGGTGAACGCCAGATCAAGGACCGAGCCGTCAAAGCTGAATGAGAAGAACTGCAGGACCCGGCTGCCCGGACCGCTGGCGAACAGCGCCGCCCGCGTCCGCAGCAGGTTCGACACGCAGCCGTGCTCGATGAGGACGCCCTTGGGTGCGCCGGTGGAGCCCGAGGTATAGACGACGTAGGCCAGGTGACTGGCGAGCGCCAGCGGCGGCGGATCCTCCTCCGGCTGGTCGGCCAGCAGCGGCTGGTCGGCCTCGCTATCAAGGCAGAGGACGCGCGCCGCGGTCTCCGGCAGGTTCGCGCGGAGCTGCGAGTGGGTGAGAAGCAACAGCGGCTGGGAATCGGCAAGGAGGAAGCGCAGGCGCTCGGTCGGGTACGCCGGATCAAGCGAGACATAGGCGCCGCCCGCTTTGTGAATGGCGAGGATTCCCATGATCAGGTCCGGACCGCGCTCCAGCAGCAGCCCGACCAGCACGTCGGGTCCCACGCCCAGGCCGCGCAAGCAGTGGGCGAGCCGATTGGCGCGGCGATTGAGCTCACTGTAGGTCAGCGCGGTCTCACCAAACACCAGCGCCACCGCATCGGGAGTCCGCGCGACCTGCTGCTCGAAGAGCTGCGGCAGCGGGGTGCGCTCCTCGGCAGCGGGCGGTGCCGGCGCGTCCTCACCGCTGAAGCCGCGCAGCTGGCGCTTTTCCTGGGCCGTCAGGAGTTCAACCTGCGCTAGCGGCTGCTCCGGACTCTTGACCACGCCGTGCAGCAGGGTCTGCAGGTGACCGGCCAGCCGGGCCACCGTGTCCGGTCGGAACAGATCGGTGCGGTACTCGAGGTGGCCGGTGAGGCCGCTCGGACTCTGGTGGAGCTCCAGATACAGATCGAGCTTGGCCACGCCGATGTCGAAGCGGCTGGCCGTCCAGTACGGCGGCGACGCCGGCGGCGCGACCTTGGGCATGACGATGCAGGTGGTGCTGAACAGCGGGTTGCGGTTGAGGGCGCGCGGCACGTTGAGGTGGCTGACCAGCCGCTCGAACGGAACATCCTGGTGCTTGCGGGCGGCCTGCAGCACCGTGTTGACGTGGCCGAGCAGCTGACCGAACGACAGGCTGCCATCAAGCCGCGTGCGCAGCACCAGGTTGTTGGCGAAAAAGCCGAGCAGCGGCTCGAGCTCGGGGATGCGGCGACCGGCGACCGCGCTCCCGACCACCACATCGGACTGTCCGCTGTACCGGTAAAGGAGGGTCTTCCACGCCGCCAGAATCACCGTGAACAGGCTGACTCCGTAGCGCCGGCCGAGCTCGCGCAGCGCCTCGGTGAGCCGCAGGGACAGCTGCACCGCATGGCGGGCGCCCTCTTTGGCCGGCTGGGCGGAGCGCGGGAAATCGGTCGGCAGCTCGGACTCCGGTACCTCGGCCAGCTGCTCGCGCCAGAATTCAAGCTGCGGGGCCAGCCGCTCATCGGTCAGAAAGCGGCGCTGCCAGTCCGCGAAGTCGGTGTACTGCATGGGCAGCGCGGGCAGAACAGCCAAAACCGGATGACCGGCAAGAAGGGCACTGGGGCCCTGGCGGAAGGCGTTGTAGAGAGCATGCAGCTCAGGTAGGAAGACCTGGAAGTACGACAGTCCATCTACGACCAGATGGTGAGCGGTGATGAACAGTCGCTGATCATGCTCGCTCAGCCGGACGAGCAGCGCGCGCACGAGCGGTCCCATGGCAAGATCGAACGGCCGCCGCGCCTCTGCCACGGCCAGGCGCAGCGCCGCGGACTCGCGCTGCGCTGCGGACAGCTCACCCGGCGCATCGAGCGCCGCCCGATCGCCGGACTCAGACAAGTCGACACGGAGGTCAATGACCGGAAGGGAAAACGGCGCCGGCGGCTGGACGTACTGATACACCTGTCCGTTGGTGATGGCAAAGACCGTCCGCCAGGCAGCGTGCCGGCGGACGATCTCGGTGAGCGCCGCTGCAAGCGCCGCCGCCTCGAGCGGCTCTGGGCTCTGTAGCATGAGCGGCTCGTTATAGGAAGGTGAGGTCGGGTCGAGCTGGGCCAGAAACCACAGCCGCTGCTGGGCCAGTGAAGCAAGTCCTGACTCACCATCGCGACGGTAATTGTCGATAGAAACCCCCAGGTTGGCATGGTACCATAGGATCCACCCGGCCTATGCAGCCCAGCGACACCTCACCCGGCACGGTTGTGGCCCAGCGCTTCGTCATCGAGGAGCTGGCGGGCAGCGGCGGGATGGGGGCCGTCTACCGGGCGCACGATCTGCTGAGCGGTCGCAAGGTGGCGCTCAAGCTCCTGTACGGAAGGAGCGTACAGCACCGCGACCTTGAGCGGTTCGCGCGCGAAGCGCAGCTCCTCTCCGAGCTTCACCATCCGGGGATTGTCTCCTATATCGCCCATGGGCAGTGCCAGGGCGGCGTTCCCTTTCTCGCCATGCAGTGGCTGGATGGAGAAGACCTGAGCGTCCGGCTTGAGCGCAGCCGCCTGACTCCGCGCGAGACCTTGATCGTTCTGGAAAAGACCGCAGAGGCTCTGGCCGCGGCGCACCGGGTGGGAATCATCCATCGGGA
>DAOMZC010000280.1:0-7603 GCA_035437965.1 Pseudomonadota bacterium | reverse complement strand
AGCGTGAGCATGGTATCTCCTTGAAGCTGCGGAGTTGTAGCATGCGCAGCGCGGCCCACGGCTCCCGGCCGCCAAGCTGGCTCGAAGGAAGTGAAGCTCCCATGCGAAGCGGATCCTGGTGTTCGTGCGCGCTCAGACTTTTTCTCGCGGCGGCCCTGGTGGGCGGCTGCAGCTTCCGCGGCATCCGCGCCTCGTTCACGATGAGCGGCGCGGTCCCGTCGGTGAGCAGCCTCCCTGGGGAGTTCGCCGCGGCGCTGTTTCAGGTCACCGGGGCGCACCTGCTTCCCGGCCACGAGTGGACGCTGGCGGAAAACGGCAGCGTGTTCGATCTGATCGTGGACGACATCGCCAGCGCCACCCAGAGCGTCAACTTCCTCGACTACATCTGGAACCCGGGCGCGGCGAGCGACCGCCTCGTGCAGGCGCTTTCCAACCGGCCCAAGAACGTCAAGTGCCGCATCCTCGCCGACTCGCTGGGGAGCCCCGACTTCGACAAGAAGGTCGCGCCGCGCCTGCGCGCCATCGGCTGCGAGGCGCGGGTGTTCCGGCCGCTGACCCTGCGCAACCTGCTGGAGCGCAACCACCGCCGCCTGGTGGTGATCGACGGCCGCATCGCCTACCTGGGCGGCTTCGGTGTGCGCGACGAGTGGCGCTCCCTGCGCCGGCGCCTGTTTCGCCGCAGCCGGCAGCGCCTGGAGCCGGAGTGGCGGGACGACAACATCCGCGTGACCGGCCCCGTACTGAACGAGGTGCAGCGAGCGTTCGCGCAGAACTGGCAGGAGGCCGGCGGCGCGCTGCTGCCCGCGGTCGAGCTGCCCGCGATCCGCCCCGAGGGCAGGGCCAACGTCGCCTTCGTCTCTTCGACCGCGGGCTACGTCACCGATGCCGAGCGGCTGGTCCACCTGCTCATCGCCTCGGCGCGCAAGCGGGTCTACATCAGCAACGCCTACTTCGTCCCGGATGAGTCCTTGCTGCGCCTGCTGACCGAGCGGGCGCGCCAGGGAGTCGCGGTGCACGTGATTGCCCCGGGCAGCAAGAACGACCTGCCGCTGGCCAAGCTCGGCCAGCGCTACCTGTACAAGCAGCTGCTCGGCGCCGGGGTCAAGATCTACGAGTATCAGCCGGCGATGATGCACGCCAAGACCATGATCATCGACGACCGTCTGGCGGTGATCGGCTCGCTGAACCTGAACCTCCTATCGCTGTCGCGGCTCGATGAGGCGGTGTTCGTGGTCGACGATCCGCGGCTCGTCGAGAGGCTGGACGAGAACTGGCGGCGCGACCTGAGCGAGTCGCGTGAGGTCACGGCCAAGCGCTAACGCGGCTCGGGTCGCGGCTTCGCGACAGCGGGATGCGGGGCAAGCGCGCCTCGGCGCCCCTCACTTGCACGCAGCGGTCTTGGCGTGAAGCCCCCAGTGGACCATGAGACCCGTCCCCAGACCAATGAGCGCGCCGCCAGTCACATAGGAAGCGATGGCTGCCGGCGGACTCCCCTCGCTCGCGGTGGCGTGCGCCAGACCACCGGCGGCAACCGCCACGCCACCGACGACGAGCGCGGCGATTCCGGTGCCGAATCGCCAGTCGCGCACCCGGCATGAGGGCGGCGGCGGCGGGCACGGCGGCTTGCCGGCGACGCCGCACGCCGGGCCAGCCGGGCCCGCCGGACAGCGCGGCTGCTGGTTGCTCAGCGTGCAGTCAAACGGCACTCCGCAGCTCGGCGGCGGCAGGAACGGATCGCAGGCGTCCTCGGGATAGGCGGAGCGCGCCGCATCGGTGCAGTACTGCGGCGCCGCCGAGGCGGTCCGCGACCAGTCGGGCAGCAGGATGAGCGCGGCGGCGTCCTGCGGCAGCTCGGCGGTCAGCCGCTCCAGAGTCCGATAATAGACATCGCGCACCGCGACCTGCGACCGGCCTGCATCCTTCAGCCACAGCCGCGCGCGCCAGGCGTTGTCGTCCAGAGGCTCGATGTAGCCGCCAAAGACCTGGACCGGCTCGGCGGGAGTGAGCGTCGGATTGACCGCCGCCGCGGGGCTCGGGCGGAGCGTCCGGCCGGTCAGCTGCTTGAGCTCCTCCGCCACCCGCCCATCGAGCTCGGGGAAGCTCGTGCAGCCGCCCGGAGTCTCCTGGCTGATGGCCTGCAAGCGCAGCGCCGGCACCTCGGCACGCGCACGCAGCGGACAAAGGAGCCCGAGCATCACCATCACCATCGCCGTCACCATCGCCATTGTCTGGGCGACGCGCGCTGCCTTGGGAAGCGGGGCGGAATCAGCCATTGTCTCTCGGGCGGGCGGTGTGCAGCGGAGCGGGCGTGCCGAGCAGCTTCTGCAGGGCGGCGCGCGTCCTTTCGCCGATCTGGAACTCCTTGGGCGGCTCGATGCCGACGCGCTGCCAGAACTCGAGCACCGCGCCGCGCTCCTCAGCGGACAGGGTCGCCTCGGTCCGCTGCTTGTCATCGATCGCCCGCACGATCGCGCTCACCTGGCGGAGGTTGTCGGCAAGCCGCGTCAGCGACAGCTCCTGCGCCGAGTCCGGGACCACCCGGGTCGTCCCCGCGGGACGGCGCAAGAGGTGCTTGACCGTGTGCACCAGCGCCGCGTCGCGGTTGAACAGGGTGCCGATGAACGCCTGCCGCACGACGCCGCTCTGATCGACCAGCAGCGTCGTCGGCAGGCCGGGCGGACCGAACGGCTTCTGATCGAGCTTGTCGCGGAACCCGGCATTGGCGTCGGCGTAGAGCGCGACCCGGGTGCCGATGTCCGGCTCGGCGCGCACAAGCTCGCCAAGGACCTCCGGCAGCACCACCGCCTCTTCATGAATGAGCAGCAGCTTGATCCCGCGGCGCAGCGCCGGATCGGCGGCCAGCGTCCGCCAGGTCTTGAGGAGCAGCGGCAGCTCCTCCTTGCACGGCTTGCACGCGGTGCCCCACAGGTTGACGATGTAAAGCGGCGTGCCCTCTTCGGAGAACAGGGCGTGGCTCGACTGCTCGGCGAACTTGGGAACCAGGCCGGAGCGCTCCTTGTCAAGGCGCAGGAACAGCTGCAGCTTGATCTGCTCGATGGGAATCCGCTGTCCGATCAACAGATTCTCCTGGCTGCGATCCTTGAGCACGTCGGCCAGCTTGTCCTGCCGCGCGCCCAGACAGCCATCGGGCGCCGGAGCGGCCAGCCCGCTGCCCGGCACCACCAGCGCAAGGAGGAAGGCGGCAAGCTTCATGACGCAGCGGCGCCGGGAGCGGGCGCGGGAGCCCCGGGAGCAGTGGGCGCGCTGCCCGCGCCGGGCGAGAAGCAGTCGAGGCGGAACAGGATGACCATCATGGAGTCCTCGGGCCGCGGGTCCTTCTCGACCTGGATCTTGTTGTGGGCAAGCTGCGCCCCGTAAAGCGCCGAGAACTGATAGAAGATCTTCTTGGTCTCGGCGGTGCAGCCGACCACCGTCGGCGTCGCCCAGCCGAAGTCGCGGCTGTGGGCGATCTTTTCGCGGATGGTGTCGCGCAGCTCTACTGCCACCTGGCTCGCCTGCTGCGCTTGGCCCTGCGGGTCGCGCAGGCTGGCGTTGGCCGGCGGCATCACCAAGAGCAAGAGCCGCGTCGTCGGCCGCGCGGTGCGACCAAGCAAGAGCTCGACGATCTGATTGACGTGGCTGGCGGTGAGGCCGCCAGCGCCGAGCTCGGGCCGCAGGCGCATGACTACATAGGAGCCCGGCACCTCTTTGAGCTTGGTCAGCGCGCTGTTTGTATTGGACGGATCGCACCGCCCCTGCTCGCAGCTGTCGCGGAGCCGCTGGCCGTACTCGCGGTACTTGCACGCCGGGGTCTGCTCGGCCAGCCAGTCGACCTCGAACTGCGCCCGCCGCAGGTCGAGGTCGAGCCGCTGAATCGCCTCGCGGTCCTTGTCGCGCTGGGCCTGCAGCTCGCTCATCGTCTTCTGCAGCTGCCCGACCTCCGGCGGAAGGCCGCAGCCAAACAGGCCGCACAGGCCAGTGAGTGCCAACATCTGGGCTCCGGTCTTGGTTCGCGATGGAGGCATTTGCATCACCTTATACAGCATTGGACAGCTCTAAACCGTTTGGAGGCCGGACTATACGGCAGCCACGCGGGAAGCCAAGTCAAGTTCGCGGGTTAGTATACGTGGCCCCCGGGGCAGGGTCAATCCGTCGGAGCCGGCGGGGCCGCCGCGGCCGGCGGCGCCTTGGCAACCCCGCCGGTTGCGCGCATAATTGCCGGGCTGCGCACTACGTTTTGCCGTCAACCAAGGGGCACCATGAGCACCAGGTTCCGCCGCCGAGCGATCCAGACCTCAGGCCAGACCTTAGGCGCGACTGCGGGTTTGTTTGTAATAGGACTTGGTGGGCTCGGCGGACTTTGCGGGCATGGCGGCGGCCAGGAGTGGAGCTCGGGCAGCGCGTGGGCGGAGGCGCGCAAGGCCGTCGATGCGCAGCTGCAGCAGCGCGTGAACGCCGCGGTAGGCCAGGGCCGCAAGCTCGCCGAGCAGAGCAAGTACGAGGAGGCCATCGCCGCCTTCCAGAGCGCGCTGGCGCTCGCGCCGACG
Organism: Pseudomonadota bacterium; assembly: GCA_035437965.1. GTDB lineage: Bacteria > Myxococcota_A > Polyangia > Palsa-1104 > JAEUJZ01 > CALFML01. The sequence goes on along the minus strand of DAOMZC010000280.1, from coordinate 3,056 downwards.
ACCCCGAGCGCGCTGTCCGAGCTCGGTCTTGCTCACTATCACCTCAAGCAGTATCCGCAGGCGGAAGCGGCGCTGCACCGGGCGCTCAAGGCGACCACGGCTCCCGCCCAGCGCGGTCGCGCGCTGTACAACCTCGGCCTCGTCCTTGCGGCAAAGGGCGATGCAAAAGGAGCGATCGCTGCGTATAAGGAGTCGCTTACGGCGCGCGCGAATCAGGTCGTTCTGGAGCGGCTGCGCAAGCTCGATGGCGCCGCGGCGGCCGCCTTCGATCCGGTCGCGCCGCGGCGCTTCAGCGGTCCGTTCCCAACGCTCAAAGACACCTGCGCGGCGCTCAACGACTGCCAGCAGCGGGCGGCCGCCGAGACGAGCTCCGCCGGCCTTGACTACACCTGCAAGAGCAAGAAGCCCCTTTTGACCGTGGCCCGCCCCGCGGCTCCCTACAGAGCCGTGCAGCTCATCGAGACCATCTGCGGCGATGACGACAAAGAAAAAGGCTCCGGCGACTCCGAGTCGCGCATCCACCTGCTCGTGCAGAGCGACAGAGGCTGGTTCGCCACCGCCGTGGGCGGCAAGGTCGCCAGCGAGCGCACCAGCACGTTCACCGATTTCACGGCGCGCGAGCTCCGCTTGACGGCGGGTCCCGCGGGCGCGCCGCGGATCTTCCTGCGCTTCGAAGAGGGCGGCGGCCATGACGTAGGTGAGGGCTCGGACGCGTGGGAAAACGAGAAGCTGGTGGTCGCCGGCCTCGGCCCGAGCGGCGTCCCCAGCGCGACCCCGCCGCTGCTCGTGCGCAGTCGCGAGACCCAAGACCCGGGCGCCGCGGCCGAAGAGGAAGGCGCCCGGCCGACCGTGCAGGTGAGCGCCAAGCTCAAGGTCGACCTGCAAGGCGACGCGCTGGAGCTCAGCCCGGCGAGCTCCGCCAGGTCGGTCGCGCGGGCCCACCTGGCGCCGCCGGGGAAGTACACTCTGGTGTTCCCCTAGCCGCACCCCAGGATGAGCCCGCAAGCGCAGCGGGAACAAGCGCAGCGGGGAAATTTCCCCAGGGAGACTCTGCGGGGACGCGCGATATAGTGCGCGCATGAAAAAGCCCCCAGTCCTCCCCCTGTTTCTGGCCGGCGCGCTCTCGACGGTGCTCGCCGGCTGTCAGCCGCCCGACGAACTGCCGCCGCCGCCGAACTTCCGGGTGCGCGAGAGCGTGGAGCAGCTCCAGGTCACCCACGCCGTCCCCGGCACCGAGCTCGGGCTGTACAATCCCGACGGGACGCTGCGGCAGAGCGCAACCGCCGACGCCCTGGGCAGCCTGGTGTTCCGCGAGGTCCCGCCCGGCTTCGGCTACACCATCCGCACCATCCAGGCGGACCCCCCGGGGTCGACCCGCGCCCTGCGCGTGGTGGCGGCCAAGGAAAGCTACCCGCTCCCCGGCTTCTACTCTTCCCAGGTGTTGAAGCCCGGCTCGGCGTACATAAAGACGCGCGACGGAACCCTGCTGTCGGCCTACATCACGCTGCCCGGCCCGCCCGAGAATGGTCCGTATCCGACCGTGGTGAACTACTCGGGCTACGATCCGGCCAAGCCGGGCCAGCCCTACGGTGACTACACCGGCCTGTGCGGCGCGTTCCCCTCGCTGTGCGATGCGCCCTCGGACCCGAGCGCGCTCATCGCCAGCCTCTTTGGCTACGCGACTGTCGGCGTCAACCTGCGCGGCACCGGCTGCTCGGGAGGCGCCTACGATTTCTTCGACACCCTGCAGAAGCTCGATGCCTACGATGTCATCGAGACGGTGGCCGCGCAGCCGTGGGTCCTGCACAACAAGGTCGGCATGACCGGCATCTCGTTCCCCGGCTTCAGCCAGATTTTCGTCGCCGCGATGCAGCCGCCGAGCCTGGCGGCGATCACTCCGCTGTCGGTGTTCGGCGACACCTACCAGACCCTGGCCCCGGGCGGCATCCTCAACACGGGCTTTGCCCTCTCGTGGGCGCAGCAGGTGCTCAACAAGGCCAGCCCCTATGGCCAGGGCTGGGAGCAGAAGCGCGTCGATGACGGCGACATGATCTGCGCCGAGAACCAGCTCCTGCACGGCCAGAAGGTCGATGTCATTAAGCAGATCGAGCAGAATCCGTACTTCCGCGCCGACCTGGGTGATCCGATCACGCCGGCGGTGCTCGCCAGCCAGGTCAAGGTCCCGGTGTTCGCCGCCTGCGCCTGGCAGGATGAGCAGACCGGACCGTTTTTCAACACCCTGTTCCCGCGCTTTTCCCAGAGCCCACTTGTGCGCGTCAACCTGTACAACGGCGTGCACGTCGATGGGTTCGCGCCGCAGATCATGGTCGAGTGGAAGACCTTCCTGGACTTGTATGTAGCGCGGCGAGTCCCGTCGCTGGACGGCAAGCTGCGCGGGATCGCGCCGCTGCTCTTCAAAAAGACCTTCGGCGCCTCGCTGGACATTCCGCCCGATCGCTTCGACACCTACCCAAGCTGGGAAGCGGCGCGCGCGGCGTATGAGAAAGAGCCGGTGGTGCGGGTTCTGTTTGAGTCCGGCGCCAAGAGCATGCCCGGCGCGCCCGAGAGCACCTTCGAGCAGAAGTTCAGCACCTGGCCGCCCACCGAAACGGTCCCGCTGCGCTACTACCTGAGCGCCAACGGCACCCTGCAGAAGACCGCGCCCGCCGACCCGGAGTCGAGCTCCAGCTTCCAGCCGGACCCCGAGGCGGGGATGCGCAGTGTCCTTTCGCCGCACGGCGATGCCTGGGATCTGCTTCCGAATTACAACTGGCAGCAGCCGCGCCTTGACTACGCGGCGGCGTTCACCTCGGCGCCGCTGACCGAGGACGCGACGCTCGTCGGCACCGCCAGCGTCGATCTGTGGCTGCAGTCGAGCGCCGACGACGCCGACCTGCAAGCGACCCTCACCGAGGTCCGCCCCGACGGCCAGGAGGTGTATGTCCAGAGCGGCTGGCTGCGCGCCAGCAGCCGCAAGCTCGCCCCCGAGCAGACCGTGCTGTGGCCGGCGCACACCCACCTGGCGCATGATGTCGCGCCGCTCCCGGCGGGCACCT
>DAOMZC010000279.1:0-7608 GCA_035437965.1 Pseudomonadota bacterium | reverse complement strand
GGCGACGCGCAGGACGGCGCCGCACATCTCGGCGCTCAGGTTGACCTCGCCGTGCAAGAGCGGGTGAGCGGCGATGAAGCGGAGCACCGACCCGAGCGCGTCCAGGTAGCTCTGGACGGGCAGGCGGGCGGGCACCCCGGCCTCGCCCATCGTCCGGGCGCGCTGGAGGAGCGCGGTGAGCGCCGCGGCGGGGTTGGCGAAGCGGCGCGACGGCAGCTCACTCGCCAGCGGCCCTGCGCGCCCGGCCCCGGCGGTGAAGTCCGGCGGCAGCGCGACTGGTGGCCACAAACGGGCGGAGCCGGCCGATCGGCCACCGGGCGGCTCGGCACTGCAAGCCCGCCCGCCCGGCGCCGGGTCGGAACCAGGGCCGGAACCAGGGTCGAAACCCGGGCCGGAACCAGGGCCGAAACCAGGGTCAGGAGCTGGCCCAGGACCTGGCCCAGAGCCAGGCTCTGAAACGGACGCGGGCGGTGAAGCGGCGTGCGGCGGACTCGCCATTTTCGCTCTGGGAGACTTTGGTTGGTCGGTCATGAATTCACAAAGGGGAGGGGATGTAGGACAAGAACCTACCGCGCTGCGGAGCACCTGCCAAATTTTCGCTCCAAGGCCCTCCCGACCGGCGCGGCCCAAGCCCCGTCACGAGCGGGTCAAAGTCGTTGGCAGACCGGCGGTACCCAAGTACTGTGCGGCGCGGAGCTGACATGTGGACTGAGCTGTGGAACCAGAGGGTCCCGCTTTTCATCCTCGCCCCGCTGCGCCTGTGCTGCGGCTACCTCGCCCTCGCCGCGGGCCTGGGCAAGGTGGAGGCGGGGTGGCTCCTTGTGCCGCTCTTGCGCGAGCGAATCGAGCCGATGCTGGCCGCCGCGCGCACCAGCCGCCTCACCGGCTTGCTGCTGCAGCACGTCCTCGGGCACGCGCTCTTGTACAGCCGGCTGGTGGCGCTCGTCGAGGTGCTCGGCGGGGCGGCGCTGCTCGTCGGGCTGTGCAGCCGCTATGCGGCGCTGCTGCTGGGCGCGCTGTCGCTCGGCTTCCTGCTCGGGGGCGGCGGGCTGCTTCGCGACAGCGCGCTGCTCGTGCAGAGCGCGGCGCTTTTGACCCTGTGCATGTGCAGCTCGGGTCGGGTGCTGGGAATCGACGCGCTGCTGCGGCCCCACCTGCCGCCCTGGCTGACGTAGCCGCCCCGCCCGATTCCAAGTAATAATGCCAACATGCCCCTCAAGCCGGCGCGGGTGCTCGGCCCTTACGCCAACGGCGACAAGTTCCGCCTGGTGGTCCGCGAAGGCGGCGGCCGCAAGTCGGTGGTCGTCGCGACGCGGCAAGAGGCGCAGCGGGTCAAGGAGCAGCTCACCCGCATGCTGGGAGCGCGCCCGCGGCTGACGATCGGCGAGGCGCTGGCCGAGTACCTGGGCGACAAGCAGCAGCGCGGCGCGGTGGGCTCGACGATCGCCACGCTGCGCTACAAGCTCGGGCAGTTCCTGCCGGGGGCGCTGGGGCTGGCCGAGCTCACGCCGGCGCTCGCCGAGCAGCTGTACCGGGACGAGACCACGCGGCGCGGGCGGTCCGGGCTGCCGATCGCCGCGGCGACCCACCGCGGCCTGCTGCGCAGCGCCAAGGGCCTGTTCCGCTGGGCCGTCGAGCGCGGCTACCTGGACCGCAGCCCGTTTGCCGGCGTGCGGCCGGTCGGCCGGGTCAACGTCGGCAAGGTCCAGCTGCGCATCGACGAGGCGCGGCGGCTGTGCGCGGTGCTGCTGGAGCGCGCCGAGACCGAGGCCGGCGCCGTGGCCGTCCTCTTGCAACTGCTGCTCGGGCTGCGCTCCAGCGAGGTGCTGCAGCGCGCGGTGCGCGATGTCGACGACGGGGGGCGGGTGCTGTGGATCCCGGCCGGCAAGACGCGCAGCGCCCGCCGCCGGCTGCTCGTGCCCGAGCTGCTGCAGCCGCTCCTGCGGCGACTGACCGCCGCCGCCCCGCCCGAGCGGCGGCTGATCTGCGGCGAGCACGGTCGCCCCCACGGCGCCGACTTCCTGTGGCACCGCGTGCACCGCTACTGCGAGCTGGCCGGGGTGCCGCGGGTGTGCCCGCACAGCCTGCGCGGTCTGCACTCGACGCTGGCCCTGGAGGCGGGGGCGACCCCGGGGGCGGTGGCGGCGGCGCTCGGGCACGGCAGCTTCGCGATCACGGCGCGGCACTACGCCGATCCCGATACCCTGCGCAACTCCACGGTCCGGCGGGTCGGCGCGGTGCTGGAGGCCCCGCGCCCCTCACCCCTTTTGCCCGGGACGGCCGGGCTCATCGCGACCCTGCGCGGCCTGCCGCCCACCGAGCTCGCCGCGGTACTCGCCGCCGTGGACGCGGGCGACCAAACGAGCCCTACTTCCGACCTCGGCCCGCAAACTGCTCCCGCTTGCCGAGCAGCTTGCCGAACAGCGCCGGCGCGGCGCGCTTGAGGCGCCACAGCCAGCGCCCGTCGGCCATGGGCACGCAGTAGAGCTCATCCTGCTCGACCGCGGCGAGCGCCGCCTGCACGACTTCGTGGACCGGCCGCCCCTTGGCCATCATGCGCTCGGCGAGCGAGCGCATCCGCTCGTCGGCAAAGTGGCTGGCGGCGATGATGTTGGTGTGGAAGAAGGTCGGGCACAGCACGGTCACGCCGACGCCGCTGCCGGCGAGCTCGGCGTGCAGCGTCTCGGACAGCGCGACCACCCCGGCCTTGGCGACGTTATAGGCGGCCATCCCCGGGGCGCACAGCAGCCCGGCGGCGGAGGCCACATTGAGCACGTGCCCGCTCCCCTGCTTGCGCAAGAGCGGCACGAAGACGTGGCAGCCGTGGATGACGCCGAACAGATCGATCTCCAGCGTCCACCGCCAGTCGGCCATCGCCAGCTCACCGACCCGGCCGCCGCTGCCCACCCCGGCGTTGTTGATGACCAGATCCACCGGCCCCGCGCAGGCGGCGGCCAGCGCCTCGACCTCGGCGAGCTGGCTGACATCGCAGCGCAGCGCCTTGACCGCCCCGGCGCCGCGCTCGCGGGCGAGCTGCGCCGTCTGCTCCACCGCCCCAAGGTCGATGTCGGACAGCAAGAGGCGGCCGCCGCGGCCGGCGAGCTCCAGCGCGAGGGCGCGGCCAAAGCCTCCACCAGCCCCGGTAATGACACTGAGTGCAGCGGTCTTGAGCTTCATGTCTGGCTCGCTGTGAAAGGGACTCCCAGAACCGTAGGGAGCTGTCCGGCTGGCGTCAACTCAGGAAGAGGGCGGGACCTGTTGATGCGGAAATATGAGTAATTTTAAATACATATAAAATATGTTGAGTAACTGCGCGGAACTGCTGACCATGAAGCGATGGGCTTGGGGTTCGCTCTCGGGAGGGGCGCCTGCTTGGGCGGCGCTTTGGCACTTTGTCTGGCCGGGCTGGCCGCGGACGCGGCGCGGGCTGACGAGGGGATGTGGCCGCTGCACCAGGCGCCGCTTGAGCAGTGGCAGGCGCAGCATGCTTTTACGCCGGGCAAGGAGTGGCTGGAGGTGCTGCAGCGCTCGGCGGTGCGGCTCTCGGACGGCGGCTCGAGCTCATTCGTCTCGGCCGAGGGGCTGCTGCTAACCAACCACCACGTGGCGCGCAGCCAGATCCACAAGCTGTCGACCGCGACGCGGGATCTGATCCGCGACGGCTTCTACGCCCGCACCCGCGCCGAGGAGCTGCGGTGCCCGGACCTTGAAGCGCGGGTGCTGTGGTCGCAAAAGGACGTGACGGCGCAGGTGCAGGGGGCGGTGGCGGCGGGGGCGAGCCCGCAGGCGGCGCAGGCGCAGCGCAAGGCGGCGATCGCGGCGCTGGAGAAGACCGCCAGCGAGCAGTCGGGCCTCCTGTCGGAGGTCGTCACGCTGTTCGGCGGCGGGCAGTACTTCCTGTACCAGTACAAGCGCTTCACCGATGTCCGGCTGGTGTTCGCTCCCGAGGAGCAGGCGGCGGCGTTCGGCGGCGAGTACGACAACTTCACCTACCCGCGCCACGCGCTCGATTTCGCCGTCCTGCGCGTCTACAAGGACGGGCAGCCGCTGCGGCCGCCGCACTTTTTGCACCTGGCCGACAAGCCGGTGGCCGAGGGCGAGTTCGTCCTGGTCCTCGGCCACCCGGGGACGACCAGCCGCGGGCTGACGGTGACCCAGCTCAAGGCGCAGCGCGATCTGCAGAATCCGCTGAGCCTTATGACCATGGACGCGCGGCGCCAGGCGCTCCTCCGCTACAGCGAGCAGGGGGCCGAGCCGGCGCGGCGGGCGAGCTCGCTGCTCCGCAACCTCGACAACCAGCGCAAGCGCCTCATCGGGCAGCAGGCCGGTCTGCAGAGCGCCGCCGGTTTTGCCCGCAAGCAGCGCGAGGAGCAGGAGCTGCGGGCGGCGGTCCAGAAGCGCCCCGACCTGGCGCGCGCCTACGGGGACGCGTGGGCCCAGCTCGATGCCGCCTACCGGCTCCTGCCGGCGTACGGCAAGCGCCTGGCCTACAGCACGCTCGGCCCGTCGCGCCTGGCCACGCTGGCGCAGCTGCTGCTGCGCTACCCGAGCGAGCTCAAAAAGCCGAGCGGCGAGCGGCTGGAGGAGTTCCGCGACTCGAAGCTGCCGTCGCTGCGGCTGCAGCTGCTGTCGGCGGCGCCGGTCTATCCAGATCTCGAAGAGGCGGTGCTCGCCGACTGGCTGCAGCAGGCGCAGGCGGCGCTCGGGCCGCGCGATCCGTTCGTGGTGGCGGCGCTCGCCGGCGAGTCACCGGCCGCGGCGGCGCACAAGGCGGTGGCCGGCACGGGCCTTGGCGACCTCAAGGTGCGGCAGGCGCTGCTCGAGCGCATCGAGGGCCAGAGCGGCGCGGACAGCGGCGAGGCGGCGGTCAAGAGCAGCGCCGACCCGCTGTTGCAGCTAGTGCGGCGCGTCGATCCGGTGCTGCGCGAGCTGCGCCTGTGGCACGAGCAGAAGATCCAGAGCGTCGAGACCATCAGCGCCGAGAAGCTCGCCAAGGCGCGCTTCGCGGTCTACGGCGCCCGCACCTACCCCGACGCCACCTTCACCCTGCGCATCGCCTCCGGCGAGGTCCGCGGCTACGAGCACGACAGTCGCCTGGTGCCCTACCAGACCCTGTTCTACGGGCTGTTCGACCGCGCGCTGAGCTTCGGCGAGAAGCCGCCCTACCAGCTGGCGCCGCACCTGGCCAGCGGGCGGCTGCGCATCGATCCGGCGACGCCGCTGAACTTCGTCTACACCGCCGACACGATCGGCGGCAACTCCGGCAGCCCGGTGCTCAACCGCGCCGGTCAGGTCGTCGGGCTGAACTTCGACAGCAACCTCGAGAAGCTGCCGAACCGCTACTTCTACGTCGAGGACACCGCCGGCAGCCGCGCGGTGGCGGTGCACAGCGTGGCGATCCTGGCGGCGCTGCAGCACCTGTACGGAGCCGCGCCGCTGGCCGATGAGCTGCTCGGCCGTCCCGCCCCCAGTCGCTAGGAGCGAGCCCAAGCCGCGTCCCGGGCCGCGTGACGGTGCCCGTCCGCCGCTTGCGGTTTGGCGCGCGAAGCAGAAAATGATGGCAAGGGTGGGCGCAGGCCAGAGGCAGGTGAAACATGAGCATTGATGGCTTTTCCCCGGAGGATAAGGAGGCTTTCGTCGGCTTCTCTCCCGTCCACGCCGACCGCATCTACGCGGCCATCGGCGCGCTGGCGCGGCTTTTGAAGGTGGACTACGTCGGCCTCGCGAACCTCCCGCCGGGGCGCGGGCTGCTCGTCGCCAACCACGCCTTTGGCTGGGACGTCGCGTTCCCGATGGGCGAGATCCGCCGCCAGACCGGACGCACAGTGTGGGCGCTGGGCGAGCACGCGTGGTGGAAGGTGCCGCTGCTGCGCCGGATCGCCGCCGCGGTGGGAACCGTCGATGGGACGCCGGAGAATGTGGACCGCCTGCTCGCCGCCGAAGAGCTCGTCCTGGTCCTGCCCGGCGGCCTGCGCGAGGCGGTAAAGCCGCGCGAGCTGCGCTACCGCCTGCTGTGGGGCGGCCGCTACGGCTTCGTCCGCGCCGCGCTGCGCAGCCAGTCTCCAATCTGTCCGCTGGCCGCGATCGGCTCGGACGAGCTGTTCGACCTCGTCGGCGACGCCTACGCCCGCGGCCAGCGCTGGCTCGGCCGATACGCGTTTCCGATTCCCCTGCCGGCGCGCCTCCTGCCGATTCCCCACCGCGTCCACCTGCGCTACGTGGTCGGCCGCCCGCTCAAGCTCCCCGCCACCCCCGAGCAAGCAGGCGACCCCGAGGTCCTGCGCCACTGCCGCTACCTCATCGAGGGCGCCCTGCAGGAGCTCATCGACAGCGAGCTGGCAAAGCGCGCCGGCATCGCGCTCTGACGCAAAAACCAAAACGAACGGCGCGCGACAATCCGGATGAAAAGATCGGCGTGACTAAGGTACCCTTACAGACAATGTCCGGGAACAGTCTCCCGCGCCTGGGTGACTACCTACTCATTGAGCGCATCGGCGAAGGCGGTATGGCCGAGGTCTTCCGCGCCCAATACTCCGGCGACGAGCACTCGGTGGGACCGATGAGCGTCGTCGTCGTCAAGCGCATCAAGCCCGATCTGTTCAACAAGCCCGAGTTTCCGATCTTCCGCGAGATGTTCCTCAACGAGGCCAAGCTCGTCCGCTCGCTGCAGCACCCGAACCTCGCCCGCGTCTACGCTCTCATGGAGGCGGTGGATCCGGAGCTGCACAAGAAGGTCCCGTTCATCGTTCAGGAGTACGTCAGCGGCTACCAGCTGTGGGAGCTCCTGCGGATCGCCACCCGGGGCTTCACCGGCCTCGGCGTCCCCGCCGGCATCGCCGCCTTCATCACTCGCGAGATGGCGCGCGGCCTCGGCCACGCCCACTGCCACAAGGACGGCGTCACCGGCAAGCTGCAGCCGATCATCCACCGCGACATCTCGCCCGAGAACGTCATGGTCTCGGCCGAGGGCAGCATCAAGGTCATCGACTTCGGCGTCGCCAAGGCGCTCGGCGGGTTCGGGCCGCAGACCCGCACCGGCATCATCAAGGGCAAGCTCGCCTATATGGCGCCCGAGCAGGTGGCGCAGAAGGTGGTGCCGGCGACCGACGTGTTCGGCGTCGGCATCGTCCTGCACGAGATGCTCACCGGGCGGCGCCTGTTTGGCGGTCACAACGACTTCATCGTCATCAGCCGCGTCCTCAAGGCCGAGATTCCCCGTCCCAGCCAGCTCATCCCCGGCATTCCCAAAGAGCTCGACGACGTGGTGATGACCGCCCTGTCGCGCGACCTGAAGACCCGCTACGTCGACGGCAACGCCCTGGCCGATGCGCTCACCCGGACCATGGCCAAGCTGCCCGCCATCAAGGGCACCACCGAGACGACGGTCAAGCAGTGGGCCAAGCAGGTCATCGCCGAAGGCCAGAAGATCTCCTCCAACTGGAACGAGGAGGAGAGCGGCGTCCACGTCGATGTCGACGACGCGATGCGCCGCGTCGAGAGCTCGGGCGACGACATCATCGAGCTGACCGCCGAAGATCTGATGCGCGCCGAGGTCGACGGCGCCATCGATCCCGGGGTGCGCGCCGCCGTGACCCAGGGCCTGAAGAC
>DAOMZC010000278.1:0-7623 GCA_035437965.1 Pseudomonadota bacterium | reverse complement strand
CGCCGGCTCAGCCGCGGGTGAGGCTGCTGCGGGCCGCGAGCCGAGCAGCGGCAGGCGGCGCAGCACGACGTTGGCAGAGCCGGAGCGGAAGCCCTCCAGGTCCAGGGTCACGTAGACGAAGCCGGCGCGCTTGCCGAGGGCGACGATCTCGCGCTGCAGCTCCAGGCCGCGCGCCAGCTCTTGGGCCTCCAGCTCGACGCGGGCCAGGGCCGGGGGCGGCTCGGCGGTCGGCGCGGCGGCCTTATCCCCGGGGAGCTTCGGCAGCTCGTGGAAGCGCACCCGCAGCTGGGTGAAGCCCAGGTCGGCGAGGCCCTGCTCGAAGCGATCGACCATGCGCAGCCGCGCCGGCGAGATGCTGGTGCCGTAGGGGAAGCGCGACGACAGGCAGGCGAGCTGGGGCTTATTCCATACCGGCAGCCCGAGGTGATGCGCGAGCTGCCGCACCTCGGCCTTGGACAGCGCGGCCTCGACCAGCGGCTGCCGGGCCCCGCGCTCGCGCGCTGCCACGATCCCCGGCCGGTGATCGCCCAGGTCGTCCAGGTTCACCCCGAGCAGCACCGTCGAGAGCCCGAGCCGCGCCGCCACCGGGGCGCAGTGCTCCAGGAGCTCGGCCTTGCAGTGGTAGCAGCGGTCGACCGGGTTCTCGGCGAAGCCGGGGCGATCGAGCTCGTGCGACTGGACGACCTCGTGGCGCACCCCGAGGTGGCGGGTGAGCTCGGCGGCGGCGGTGATCTCGCGCTCGGCCATCGTCTCGGACACCGCGGTGAGGGCGACCGCTGCGGGACCCAGCTGCTCCGCCGCCACCGCCAGCACCAGCGCCGAGTCGACCCCGCCGGAGAAGGCGATCAGGCACGGCCCGTAGCCGCGGATGACCTGGCGCAGCGTGGTGAGCTTGGCCAGGAGCTCGGCGGCGAGCGGCGCCGCTCCTGCCGGCGGCGACAGCGGGACCTTTTCGGTATCGCCCTGAGGGAAGGATGCAGAGGTCATAGCTTGGATCTATCTCAGCCAGGCTGGCAGCGCCAGGAAACTAAACCCCCGAGCCTCCCGCGACGGACGACGGGTGGAGGGCAGCTCGGCGTGGCCGGCGACCGGTAGGGGCGGCGCGGCGAGGTCGGCGAGCGGGTAAGGGCAGCGCGGCGTGGCCGGCGACCGGTAGGGCGGCTTGGCGTGGTCGGCGAGGGAGTAGGCACGGCCCGGCGAGGTCGGCGAGTGGGTAGGGGCGGCTCGGCGAGGATGCAGGGGAGTCTGGGCGCGGGTGTCCAGGGTTAGCGCCGCGGCCGAGGAGGCTTGTGGGACGGTGCCACCGGGGTGGAGCGGCGGCCACGAGGCGGCGGGGCCTTTGGCTTGGCGGGGGAGCCGGGCCGGCCGCGAGTCGGCGGGGCTTTTGGCTTGGCGGCGCCGCCACTGCGGCCCGCGGATGCTTTGGGCTTGGCGGTGGCGGCGGTCCGAGGGCGCGGTGGCCTCTGGCGCGGCCGGGTCGCTGCGGGGGCGGGCGCGTCGGCGGCGGTCGGGGCGGACCGCTGAACGCGGGTGTCGACGCCGAAGCCGCGCCAGCCGGAGAGCGTGACCTCGTCGCGGTCGTGGTACAGCTGGCGCATGCGCAGGCCGGTCCAGCCGCCGGTGGTGAGGATCTCGCGCACCCGCGCCAGCATGTCGACGCGGCGGTTCATCGGCAGCTTGATGTTGGCGAGCAGGAACTGCGCCCACCGGCGGCGACCCCACTTGGCGAGCAGGCCGGCCACCTCCAGGGGCCGGTAGGCCATGTCGCACAGGACCCAGTCGGCGGGGAGCTCGGGCTCGAAGGTAAAGGCGTTGGTGCGCAGGTGCTCCAGCCGGCCGACCAGGTGCGGCGCCATCCGCCCGGGATCGATGGCCACCACGTGGCAGCGACGCTCAAGGAGAACCTGGCTCCAGCCGCCGGGCGCGGCCCCGAGATCGACGCACACCTCGCCGGCCTGCGGCCCGTGGCCGAGCCAGGCCAGCGCCTCGGTGAGCTTGAGGGCGGAGCGCGCGGGGGCATCCTTGGGCTTCTTGAAGCGCTGGCGGCCGCCGGGAAACAGGCTCGGGGCGGCGCGCGCCGGCAGGACCCCGACCGCGACCTGCTCGGCGGTGAGCAGGCACACCTGGGCCAGCTTGCCGCCCTCTGCATGCGCCGTCCGCGCGTCGGGCAGGAGCGGCACGCCGGCGGCAACGAGCGCTGCCGACAGCCGCGCCTGCAGCTCGAGCACGACCGCCGCCAGCAAGTTTCCGGCATCGGAGTCGGCGGCGAACACGTGCAGGGCCAGGCCGCTGCCTCGCTGCGCCTGGCGGCGGTCGGCGAAGACCTCGCCGATGAACTTCGCCAGGAACTGCACGTCGGCGGCGCCCACCGCCTGCACCGGCATACCCTGGCGGGCGAAGGTCAGCTCGGCGTCTTCTTTTTGCGCCGTCCGCGGGCGCGCCGGCGACGCGCAAAGCCCCGGCTGCAGCACCCATCCGCTGAGCCCGTAGGTCCGCAGCTCGTCGCACAGATCGGGCTCCGCGCCGGCGCGGCAGGCCCACAGCCAGTCGCCGACGGCCACCGCCCGGGGCGGGCTGACCGGAGCGCGCCCTGGCGCTCGCGGCGACGAGGGGCGCGGTGATCGCTCGGCGCCTCCACGCGCCCGCGCATCTGCCCGCGCATCTGCCCGCGCATCTAAATAATCGCCCGCCTGAGCATTCGCCTGAGCATTCGCCTGAGCACCAACGTAAGGGTCCGCGTAAGCGTCCCAATGAGCGTCCGAATAAGCGCCCGCGCCCAGCCGGCCGTCCGCGTACTCGTCCGGATGGGCGTGCTGCGCCACCGAGCTGGCGGCGGCGCGGTGGCGTCCGCTGCCCGGCGGGCGCGAGCCGGGGCTGGCGACCTGCTGCGGCTTGGCGGTGCGGCGCTCGGCGCCGTCGATGTAGCGGTGCGAGCGGGGGAAATAAGCTTTGGTTGGCATGTTGGCTTTGTCGCGGCAGCATATAGAGAAGGTGACGCGATGGGAATCGTCAGCGTCCGGCGCTGTCAACTCGCTTGGGGCGCCCGGGACCCTTGGGCTGCCGGGTACAGGCCCGAGCAGCAGGAAATTCCTTCGGAGGTAGTGGGCATGCGTAGCTTGGCACTCGGTTTGGCAGGGCTCTGGCTCCTGTTTGCGTTTGGCATTCGCCTAAATGACATGCGGAAGCCGCAGAGCTACATCTCGGCGCTCACCGGTGGACAGCGCCATGACCGGGCGACCGTGGCCTGGCTGCAGGGCGGGCTGCCGTGGCGCGGCGAGTCGGGCCTGGGGCGGCTCATCGTCGTCGACTCGCGGATCGACGGCAAGATCGAGCGCTACGCCAGCGTGAAGCTGCCCGCCGACTGGCTGGACTGCCGGCTGTGGCTGGAAGAAGCGCCCGAGACCATCCAGGCGGTGGCCAGCTGCCCGAGCAGCGGCGCGGTGCGCCTGACCGCGGCCGGCCAGAGCATCCCCGGCCTCGGCCCCGACAACAAGCCCCCGTCGCTGCTTGAGGTCCTGCCGCTCACCGCGGTGGAGCCCGAGAAGATCGTCACCAAGATCCACCGCCGCGACTACGCGCCGGCCCACCCGAGCCTGTTTCTCCTTGGCCTGCTGGCGATGGTGCCGCTGCTCGTCCTGGCGCTGCGCGATCTGAAAAAGGCCCGCAAGCTGCGCGGCAGCGCCGCCCTGGAGGGCGTCATGGAGGAGACCGACAAGGGCGCCCTCACCATCCGCAGCGGCGATCGCCGGGTCACCGTGTTCGTCGAGCAGGGCGAGGTCATCTCGGTGGGCCTGGGCCGGGCGGCGCGCGCCGGCGACACCATGGCGGTCGAGGGCCTGCGGGCGGCGGTGCAGGGCCTGCCGAGCGAGATCGACCATGAGGAAGGCGGCGCCTTCCGCGGCGGCGAGACCATGCGCCTGCGCAAGGGCGCGATCCTCGTCGTCGGCGATCTTTTGGGCGAGGCCCGCCAGCGGCTCCTCGCGGCCGCCGGGCTGCACGTCCTTCTGGCGGTCGCCGGGGTCGGAGTCGCCACGCTCGTCGCCCTTGGCCTTGGCTGGTAGCCCCGTTCACCTGCCCCGCCGCCGCCTGTCCCCCGCATAGCTGCCCCATAGCTGCCCCATAGCTGCCTCATAGCTGCCTCATAGCTGCCCCATATCTGAGCGATGTCGCCGCGGAATTTGTAAACTGTGCCCCGCGGCAAGGTATAATCACTTGGCTATCTATGCGACCTCGAGCGCACGCATGAGCACGGTGCCCAGCACAGCCGCAGGCGCGGCAGCCCAGAAGGCAGTGGCATCGTCGGCAGCCAAGGCAGCCTATACGACCTTTCACCGCCTTACCCAGAGCGTGAACCAGGTCATCCACGGCAAGCCCGAGGTGGTGCGCCTGGCCGTGGTGACCCTGGCGGCGCGCGGCCACCTGCTGCTCGAGGACATCCCCGGCGTCGGCAAGACCACGGTGGCGCGGGCCCTGGCGCGCTCGATCGGCGGCATCTTCCGCCGCATCCAGTTCACCTCGGATCTCCTGCCCTCGGACGTGATCGGCGTGTCGGTGTGGAACGAGGAGACGCGCCTCTTCGAGTTCAAGCCGGGGCCGATCTTTGCCCACGTCGTCCTCGCCGACGAGATAAACCGCGCCGCGCCGCGCACCCAGTCGAGCCTCCTTGAGGCGATGAGCGAGGGCCGGGTCTCGGTCGAGCACTACACCTACACGCTCAAGCAGCCGTTCCTGGTCATGGCGACGCAGAACCCGCTGGAGCACTTTGGCACCTACCCGCTGCCGGAGTCGCAGATGGACCGCTTCCTTTTGCGCGTGCGCCTCGGATACCCGTCGCGCTTCGATGAGCGGCGGGTTATCATGCGGGGGAGTCAGTACGATCCGGTCGAGGATCTCAAGCCCGCCGTCACCCCCGAAGAGGTCATGGCCATGCAGGACGCCGTGTGCCTTGTGCGCGTAGACGAGTCGCTCCTGGACTACGCCGAGCGGCTCATCGCCGAGACGCGGCGCTCGCCGCTCTTGCAGCTTGGGGTGTCGCCGCGCGGGTTTCAGTCGTGGTACCGCGCCGCCCAGGCGCGGGCGCTGTCCGAGGGCCGCGACTACTGCGTGCCCGACGACTTCCGCGAGCTGGCGCTGCCGGCGCTGGCCCACCGCCTGGTGCTGCCCGGCGGCAGCCAGGGCGGCTACGGCGACGCCCTGGGCAACGGCCGCGCCGAGGCCGAGCGCATCCTGACCAGCCTCCTTGAGCGCATCCCATTGCCATGAACCTGCGGTTCTGGGCGCGCTGGCGGTGGGTACGCCTGACGCGCGACGGCTGGTGGTTCGCGACCGTGGTCGCCTGCATTGCGCTCGTCGCCCTCAACACCGGCAACAACCTCCTTTATCTGCTGTTGGCGATGCTCCTGTCGCTGGTCATCGCCTCGCTGATCATGGCCGAGGTGTCGCTGCGCGGGGTGGTGCCGCGCCGCCAGCCGCCGCCGCGCGTGCACGCCCGTGACCCGTTCCTCATGGGCATCGTGCTGCGCAACGAGAAGCGCCGCTTCCCCTCGTTCTCGATCGAGGTCGAGGACCTGTGCGACGATCAGGTCGTCGACAAGCGCTGCTACTTCCTCAAGATCCCGGCCGGCCGCACCCAGCAGACCAGCTACCGCCACACCCTGACCCGGCGCGGCCGCTACGTGTTCACCGCCTTCCGCATCTCGACCAAGTTCCCGTTCGCGCTGTTTCGCACCTCGCGCTACGTCGAGCACCGCTCCGAGGTCGTGGTCTTCCCGGCGCTGTTGCCGCTGTCCCACTGGCCGCAGGCGCTGACCATCGCGGTCGGCGAGCTGGCCCTGGGCAAGCTCGGGCGGCGCGGCAACTTCCACGCCCTGCGCGAGTACCGCGTCGGCGACGACCCGCGCGACATCCACTGGCGCAGCGCGGCGCGCCGCCAGCGCCTGATGGTGCGCGAGCACGAGGTCGAGGCGGTGCCGCAGGTGACCCTGTTCGTCGACAACTCCCTGCCCGCCGAGCTGCACCGCGACGAGGCGGCGCAGCAGCAGCTCGAGCGGGTGATAAGCTGGGGCGCTTCGCTGGGGATGTTCTACCTGGAGCACGGCTACGCGCTGCGCCTGTGCACCCGCGGCCCCGGTCCGGCGCTGCCGCTCCTGTGGAGCCCGACGACCCTCGGGCGGCTGCTCACCACCCTGGCCCTGCTCAAGACGGTGACCCCGGACGTGCAGTTCCAGCCCCTGCCCAAGCAGGCGGCGCCCGGCGGCGGCCCGCTCGCGCCCCCGGTGACCGGGGAGCGCAGCGACTGCCTGATGATCGTGCGCCCCGGGGCCGTGCTCGCCCGCGAGGCGGCGATGTGCCACGTCGTGGAGGCCGCATGAGGTTCGCCGCCACCCACAAGGCCGTCTCCTACCTGATGGTCGGCACAGCGTTCCTGCTGCTCGCCCTCACCGGCGAGCTGCCGCTGCTGCTCACCCTGATCACCGCGGTGGGCCTGGTCAGCTCGTACTTCTTCGACCCGCAGACCCAGCCGTGGATGCAGCGCCGCGCCTACGCCTATGTCTGGTACGCGCTGCTCCTGGTGGTGCTGGTCGTGCTGGTGCCCGACGTCAGCCGCGGCGAGTCGTGGTGGGACAGCGGGACGCGCTACCTGTGCGTGTTCCTGCTCGCCAAGCTGTGGCAGCGGCGCAGCAACAGCGACTACCTGCAGGCGTACGTGGTGAGCTTCCTGATGCTGCTGTCGGCGTCGCTGCTCGGGACTAGCGTCCTGTACTCGCTGGGGCTCCTGCTCTACATCGTGTTCTCGACCTGGACGCTGACGCTGTTCCACCTGCGGCGCGAGATGGAGGAGAACTACCTGCTCAAGCACCTCCCCGGCCGCCACGGCCAGGCCGCCGAGAGCGAGCGCGTCGAGGTCGAGCGCATCCTCAACTCGCGGCGGGTCGTCGGGACCTCGTTCCTCATGGCCTCGGGCCTGGTGTCGGTGGGGATCTTCGCCCTGGCGGGGCTGTTCTTCCTGCTCCTGCCGCGCGTCGGGGTCAGCCTGGATCTGCCGCTGCGGCGGCGGGGGCTCCTGCTCACCGGGTTCGCCGAGCAGATTAGCCTGGGCGGGCATGGCCTGCTCCGCGACAACCCCAAGGTCGTCATGCGGGTCGAGACGCCGGGCACCACGCCCCCGCTCGGGCTGCGCTTCCGCGGCATCGCCTTCGATCACTACCAGCGCGGCCAGTGGGTGCGCAGCCGCGCCCAGGTCGAGCGGCCGCTCGCCCACACCCAGGGGCTGCACATCCTGGACGGCGACGGCGGGGCGGCCGGCCGGCAGGCGGCGCTGCACACCGAGATCTACCTGGAGCCGCTGGAGGCGCAGGTCCTGTTCGTGCCCGGTCCGGGCCGGCTGCTGGCGGTGCAGCTGCCCGACTCGTGGGTCGGCGCCGGTCCCCATTGGCGCGACTTCGTCTCGAACGAGGTCGTCCGCGGCCTCGTCGGGATCACCCTGCGCAGCGCCGAGCCGGAGCGCCTCGCCCGGCGCTGGTCGGAGGTCCTCGGTCGGCCGCTCGAGCCGCTCGCCGCTGCGCGGCGATCCGCGCCGGGCGCGCGATCGACGCCTTGCCCGGAGATCGCGCGGATCGTCCT
>DAOMZC010000277.1:5579-7624 GCA_035437965.1 Pseudomonadota bacterium | reverse complement strand
AGCGCGACCAGCAGCAAGAACGCCCCCGGCGGCTCGCCGAGCCCGCGCTGGAGCAGCTGACTCATGAACAAGAGCAGCCCGAGCAGCGTCGCCACGCCCGCCCACTGCGGCAGCCGCGCCCCAGGTCCGTCGGCGCCGCGCCCGAGCCCCAGCCACAGCCGCGGCACCGCCCCGAGCGCCGTCGCGAGCGTCAGGCTGCTCAGCGTGCCGCCCCACAGCGTAGCTTTGCCGAGCGCCGTCGCCGCCCACGTCATCTGGATGAGGCTCGTCGCCGCCGCCGCCACGAGCAGCAGCGCGGCGCGCCGCCGCCAGGCCGCCAGGGTCAAGACGAGGCCATCGAGGACCGCGACAAAGCCGAACAGCAGCGCCCATCTTTCCGCGTGCTCGGGGGTGCCGGCCAGATAGAACGCCAGGGCGAACGGCGCCGCCGCCGCCAGGGTCGCATCGGCGGTCGCGACGCCCGCGGCCGGGTCGTCCGGCGCCGCGGGGGGCGTCAGCAGCACCAGATAGGGCAGGCCGAAGAGGAGCACCAGGCCCATGACCAGCGGGGTCTGCGCCGGGCTCATGGACGCGCCGACCCACAAGGCGTGGCAGGCGATCGTCAGCCCCAGCCCGACCCGAACGAGCAGGCGGCCCTGGCGCACGCCCAGCCACAGGATGGCTGCGTTGGCGACGCCGAGCGCGCCGAACAGCAGCGCCCAGCGCGCCCCATAAGCCGGCTGCCCCGCCAGCCAGCAGCACAGCACGAGCGGCGCCACCGCCGCGAGCGCCGAGCCGAGCCGCAGCGGACCGGGCGGGACCGCTGGCGGCGCCGTCCCGCCGAGCTTCCGCCACAGCTCCGGCGCCGCCCAGAACGGCGCCGCCAGCAGCAGCGCCGCCCCCACCCCGACCGGCATCAGCTGCGGCTCGAGCGAGGTCACCTCCCACAGCGCATGGGTGGCCGCGGTCGCCAGGAACGCGAGCAGCGCCAGCACCGGCCAGCGCTGCACCGCGACCCACAACAGCCCAAGCTCCAGGCAGGCGGCAAAGCCGAACAGCAGCGGCCAGTTGCGCGCGTACTGCGGGTGGGCGGCGAGCACCCAGGCGAACCCGAACGGCAGGAGCCCCGCCACCGCCGAGCCGTACAAGAGCTCGCGCCGCTGCTTGTCGGCCAGGCCGCGCATGTAGCTCGGCAGCCCGAGGAACAGGAACGCGAACACCAGGGCGACCCCGACCCCGATCGGCATCTTGGCCGGACTGAGGAACCGACCCGCCCACCCCGCCTCCATGAGCAGCGTCGCAATGAGGTTGAGCAGCGCCAGCCGGTGCCAGCCGCGGCGCACCGCGAGAAACAGGAACCCGAGGTCGAGCAGCAGGATGTACGCGAACAGCCCGTAGGGTCGGTCCTGGCCCGTCGACAGCGCCAGCGGGGTCGCGAAGCCGCCGAGCATGCCCAGCACGGCGATGTACATGTTCTCGTAGCGCAGCGCCAAGAGCGCCGCGGTCACCGTGGTCAGCGCCATCAGCGCGAACGTCAGCCCCAGGCCCCACAGGTCATACAAGTTGTGCGCCGCGAACAGCGCTGCATACAGGATGGCCACGCCGCCGCCACAGATCGCGTTGGCCGTGGTGGCGTAGCGCGGGCGCAAAAGGAACTCCGAGCCGGCGAGCGCGGAGAGCGCGAGCACGATCAGGAACGCGATGCGCAGCGGAGGCCGTATCAGCTCGTTCTCGATTGAGTACTTGGCAAACAGGGTGCCGGCGATCACCAGCGCCACCGCTCCGAGCCAGGCGGCGCCGCGTACGCCGAGCAGCGTCTCCCAATCAAAGGAAGCGGGCTTGTCGCTGGCTCCGGTCGGCGCTGCCGGGGCGACCGCCGCCGCGCCGGGCAGCCCTTCGGTGACCAAAGCAGCGACCGAAGCACTGACCGGAGCGTCGCCCGAAGCACCAACCGAAGCAGCGACCGAAGCGGCGACCGAATCGGCGGCCGGAGTGACGACCGAAGCGGCGCCCGAAGCGGCGACCGAAGCGGCGACCGAAGCGGCGACCGAAGCGGCGACCGAAGC
>DAOMZC010000277.1:0-5479 GCA_035437965.1 Pseudomonadota bacterium | reverse complement strand
CCGAAGCGGCGACCGAAGCGGCGACCGAAGCGGCGACCGAAGCGGCGACCGAAGCAGCGGCCGGAGTGACGACCGAAGCTGCGCCCGTAAAGGCTACCGAAGCGGCTACCGAAGCGGCGGCCGAAGCGGCACCCGTAAAGGCCGTTGAGGCGGCGACCGGACTCTCCGCTGCGGCAAGCGCCGGCGGGCTTGCCGCAGGGAGCCGCGGGACGGAGCCTGACTCGATGAGCTCGGTCAGGCGCCCGCGTACGGCGGTCTGCGCGCGCAAGAGCTCCAGCGACATCCCGCGCAGCCGCAGGAGCTCCTGCTGCTGGTCGGAAAACGCCTTGCGCAGAGACTCCACAGAGCCCATCGCGGCGAGCTGCTCTTGGTAAAGAGACTCAAGGCGCGCGAGCCGCTCGCGGTCGTCGGCGCTGCGCTTGAGCAGCCAGGCCACAAGGCCTAGAGCTAGGAAAAGGAGGTATCCCATCTCTTGTCTCTTGCCGGGCAACTATATCACGCGTCGTCGCGACGGCGCTGCGGGGCCGGTTCGGGGCGGAGTCAGCGCCGCGGCTCCCTGCCCGCCGCACGCGGACGCTGATCCGGCCCGTGGACTGTGATAAGTTGATAAGGACCCGCGACAGCTATGCCCAGCCCCCTTCATCTGGACCTTCCGCGACGAGCGCCGGGCGGCAAGCAGCGACCAGGCCAGCCACAATGATTGAGCGCATCAGCAGCTTCCGCATGGTACGGACCGTGGCCCAGGGGGAGCAGACCACGCTCCTTCACGCCGTGAGCGAGAAGAGCGGCGAGCGCGTCGCCGTCCGCCTGCTCCGCGGCGACGCCGTCACGGCCGAGACCGAGCAGCGCTGCCAGCGGGCGGTGCGGGTCTCGCAGCTCTTGGCGCATCCGGCGGTGGTGCGGCTCATCCAGGCGGGGCGGCTCCCGGATGGGACCGTGTATCAGATTCAGGAGCAGCTGTCCGGCGAGACCCTGGCCGCCCGCCTGGCCAACCGACCGCGCCTGCCGCCCAACGAGCTCCTGCGGCTCGGGCGCCAGATCGCGACCGTGCTCGCCACCGCCCACACGCGCGGCATCGTGCACCGGGCGCTGCGCCCCGAGTCGCTGCAGCTGGTGCCCGATCCCGAGGCCATCGGCGGCGAGCGGGTCAAGATCACCGACTGGGGGCTGGCCCAGGTCCCGGCGCACGACGGCCAGCCCGCCGAGGCGCCGCCCGTCCCGCTGGAGCCGCCGACCTACCTGGCGCCCGAGCAGTGCCGCGCCGGCACCGCGGCCTCCAGCCTGGGCCCGGCGCCGGCCGAGCAGCGGGCCGCCGCGGATCGCATCGATGTGTACTCGCTGGGAGTCCTGCTGTTCCAGATGGCGACCGGGCAGCCGCCGTTTGCCGGGCGCGCGGCGAGCGAGGTGATCGCCCTGCACATCGCCGCGCTGCCGCCCAAGCTCGAGCAGAAGGGGGTGAACCTGCCCGGGCTGGCGGCGCTGATCACCGCGATGCTCATCAAAGACCCGACGGCGCGTCCGACGATGAACGAGGTCGAGATGCGCCTCCAGCAGCTGGCGGCGCAGCAGCAGCTCGCCAAGACCATGATGCCGCCGCCGCGCAGCGCCAGCCCGCCGGCGCCGGCGCCAGCGATGGTTCCCAATGCCAACGTCACGGTGCAGCTGCGCTCCCCGCCCCCGGCGGCGGCGCGACCCTCCTGGCGGTGGGCGGTGATGGTCGGGCTGGCGGTGGTGGGCCTCATCGGTCTGTGGGTGCTGCTGGGAGCCCTGCTCGGACCCCAGAGCTCGACGGTCGGCGAGCCCGTGCGCGAGGCCCCGGGCCCGGTCTCCCACCTTGTACCCCGCGCCGCTCCTTCCCTGCCGCCGACCTGAAAAGGACCGCGAAACGTAAGTCGTTCCGGACCAGGTCCGCAGGGCGGCCGGACGACCGATTCGAGTCCGCAGGACCAGGCTCCCATCTTC
Source organism: Pseudomonadota bacterium (assembly GCA_035437965.1). GTDB lineage: Bacteria > Myxococcota_A > Polyangia > Palsa-1104 > JAEUJZ01 > CALFML01. The sequence continues at coordinate 3,517 of DAOMZC010000277.1, read as the reverse complement.
ATGATCTTTGCTCTGTAAGACCGCCTGGTTCCGTTCATCGGTTTAGGAGCGCGCGCCGCGCTTTCTGCGGCCGCGCTGGCGCGGGTCACCGTCGCGCCGCGATTTGTACGGTCGGCGGGCGCTCCCGGGTATAATGGGCAAGATGGGTGATCCTTCCGCGGCTGACCAGTACGCCACCGTGGATGAAGCGGCGCCGCCCGCCAGGGACACCATTCCCGAGCAAGCTTCGGCGCCGGTAGTCGTCGTCCAGTCCGAGCTGCGCACCAGTACCGCGGCCCTGCCCACGCTCAGCTCGGACGAGCTGCCGCGCGGCGCCGCGATCGGGAGGTACCTGGTCCTGTCGCGGCTCGGCGCCGGTGGTATGGGGGTGGTGTACGCGGCCTACGATCCGGACCTCGATCGCAAGGTCGCGATCAAGCTGCTGCGTCCCTGGCAGAAGAAGTCGCAGGTGAATACCTCCGGGCGGATGCGCCTTCTGCGGGAGGCGCAGGCGCTGGCGCGGCTGTCGCATCCCAACGTCACCGCTGTATACGACGTCGGCACGGCCTACAACCAGGTCTTCGTCGCCATGGAGTTCATCGATGGCTGCACCCTGCGCGAGTGGCTGCAGGAAAAGCCGCGCAGCCTGTCGGAAATCCTCGGCATCTATCGCCGCGCCGGACGCGGGCTCCTCGCCGCCCACACCGCGGGGATGGTCCACCGCGATTTCAAGCCGGACAACATCCTTGTAAGTCGGGACGGGCAGGTCCGGGTCTCTGATTTCGGACTGGCGCGGGCACTACAGGATCCAAAGGAGAGCCAGGAAAACAAGATTACGACCCCCAAGCTGCCGAGCGAGCTTTTGCCCGCCGAGCCGCTCAGCAAGGGCGGCGAGCCGACGCCGACGCCGACGCCGACGCCGACGCCGACGCCGACTCCGCGCGGCAAGAGCGGGGAGCCGGCGCTGCTCGTTCCGCTCACCCAGGTCGGCGAGTTCCTGGGAACGCCGCGCTACATGGCGCCCGAGCAGTTCCGCGGCGATCACACAGACCAGCGTACCGATGTGTTCAGCTTCTGCGTGGCGCTGTGGGAGTCGGTGTATGGGACCCACCCATTCGGTGAGGGGGACGTACAGGAGCTCTGTCTGGCGGTCACGCTGGGCAAGCTGGCGCGGGTGCCGGCGGACCGCAAGGCGCCGGCGTGGCTGCACCGGCTCCTCCTGCGCGGCCTCGCGCCCGAGCCCCCGGACCGCTATCAGTCGATGGAGGAGCTCCTCGTTGAGCTGTCGCGCGATCGCTGGAAGACGCGGCTGCGCGTGGCGGCAGGGACGCTGGCGGGGCTGTTCGTGGTGCTCGGGGTGTGGGGCGCGCGGGCGCTCCTTGTGCGCAACGAGGTCCGCTGCCAGGGCGCGGCGCAGCGCCTGGGGCAGGTGTGGAATGAGCAGGTACGGAGCCTCTTGCGCGGCGCGCTCGTGGCCACCGGCCACCCGCAGGCCGCGGCGACGGCGCAGCGGGTGCTGACCGAGCTTGACCACTACACCGCGCAGTGGGCGGCGATGCGCATCGAGGCGTGCGCCGCGACGCACGTGCGCGGTGAGCAGTCGGCGGCGCTGCTCGATCTGCGCATGCAGTGCCTGGACCGGCGGCTGCAAGAGGTCGCGGCGCTGACCCAGGAGCTGCGGGCGGTGGATCGCCTGACCATCGAGCGCGTCGTCACCGCCCGCTATGACTTCACACCCACCGCCGCCTGCGCCGATGTGCGGGCGCTGAGCCGGCCGGTGCCGCTGCCCGAGCGGCCCGAGGTGCGCGCCCGCGTCGAGGCTCTGTACGGCGAGCTGGCGATCCTGAAGGCGCAGGACTTCAGCGGCCGCTACACCCAGATGGCGCCGCGCGCCCGCACCGCGCTGGAGACCGCCCACGCCATCGCCTACGAGCCGGTAGAGGCGCAGGCCGCGTTCGTGCTGGGCAAGGTCGAGTTCCGCAACGGCGACATCGCCAGCGCCCAGCGCAGCTTCGAGCGCGCGGCGGTCCTGGCGCTGCGCAGCCGCAGCGGCGCGGTGCTCGCGCAGGCGCTGACCTTGATCCACCACATTGTAGGAATCCGGCACCAGAAGTACGACCAGGCCCTGGTGTGGCAGGAGCTGGCCTCGGCCGCCTCGTTCGACGGCGGCGCCGAGGCCGAGCGGTCGCGCCCGCAGCTCCTTTCGGACTCCTGCGTGGTGGCGACCCAGCAGAAGCAGTACGCCGAAGCGGCGCGGCTGTGCCAGCAGGCGATCGCGCTGCAGCAGCAGCTGACCGGACAGGAGAGTCCGGAAGTGGCGGCGTACATGAACAACCTGGCCAGCGCCTACCGCCACTCCGGCCAGGAGGAAGCGGCGCTGCGCGAGTACCAGCGCGCGCTCGCGATCCTGGTGCAGCACAGCGGCCGCCAGCACCCGCTGGCCACCATGACGCTGCGCAACTGGGCCAGCCTGCTGTACGACACCGGCAAGTTCGGCGACGCGGCGGCGCGCTACAGCGAGGCGCTGTCGCTGGTCGAGCAGCGCTTCGGCGCCGAGGACCCCCGGCTCCTCGACTCGCTGGCGATGGTGGTGATGGCCGAGCTGCAGCTGCGCAACCTGAAGCAGGCGCGGGCGAGCGCCGAGCGCATGCTCGCCATCGCCGAGAAGACCTTCGGCGACACGCACGAGAAGGCGGCGGTGGCGCGTGACACCCTGGCCAAGGTGCTGCTCGCGCAGGGCTCCTTCGCCGAGTCCCTTTCGCTATACGAGCGCTCGCGGCCGATCCACGAGCAGGCCAAGGAGGACGAGCCGCTGGCCGAGACCCTCATCGGGGCGGCCGGCTGTCTGCGCGAGCTCGGCCGGCCGGGTGAGGCGCTGCCGCTGCTGGAGCGCGCGCTGGCCCTTTTCAAGCCGGGGATGGGCGACCTGCTGAATCCGGATGCGCAGTTCGCGCTGGCGCAGTCGCTGTGGGCGCTTAAAAACCCCAAGCTGCGGCCGCGCGCGCTGGCCGCCGCGAAGCTCGCGCAGAGCGGCTACGAGCAGGCCCTGGCGCCGGGACGGGGCCCGCGGGCGGTGGTCGCGCAGTGGCTGACGCAGCACGCCGCGGAAGACTGAACCCGGCGGCCGGCCGTCAATCGGCGCTGATGGCGAAGAACTCGTAGGCGCTCTCCACGGCGGCGGAGGGCAGCTCGTGGAGGAGGCGGTGAGCGCTCTTGAGCGACTGCTCGCTCCCGGTCAGCACGAGCGTGTCGCCGGGCTGCAGGGCGGCCAGGGCGCCGGGGGCGGCGATTCCCTCGGCGCCGCGCTGGATCACCAGCACGGTGGCGCCGGTGAGGCCGCGCAGGTTGAGCTGGGCCAGGGTCTGGCCGATGCAGGGATCGCTGGCCTGCAGCCGCTCGGTGGCAAAGGAGCCGAGCCCGCTGAGCAGCTTTTGCAGCTCGGCCACCGGCTGCCCGTCGACTGCCACCGCCGGCGTGACCTCCTCGCCCTCATCGTTTATCGGGGTGAGCTCCGCCGACTGGCGGGCCAGCGCCTCGA
>DAOMZC010000276.1:0-7650 GCA_035437965.1 Pseudomonadota bacterium | reverse complement strand
CGCGCCCCTTTGGCGAAGACGAAAAGGACGAGGCCGGCGCGGTGACCGGGGTGCCGATGGACACCGAGGAACTGCTCGGCGGTCGCCTGGTCGCCGCTGGCCTCTTGTCGCGCGACGAGCTGCGCCAGGCCCTGCACCGGCAGACCGTCGAGCTCTTTTACGAGGCGCTGCGCCAGCCGAGCGGCCGCTTCACCTTCACCCGCACCCGCGAGCTGCCCCGCTGGGCCGTCGAGCCGGACAGCGGCGCCGCGCTCGGGCTGGATCTGGAGGCGCTGCTGCTTGAAGGCGCCCGGCGCGCCGACGCCTGGTACCAGCTCGACCTCGACACCACGGAAGGGGCGGTCTACGTCTCGACGCTCGAGCCCGAGCAGGAGCTGCGCCATCTCGGGCTGAGCCAGGCCGAGTGCGCGGTGCTCCTTTTGTGCAACGGCCGCAACTCGGTCGGCGAGATCGCCAAGCAGAGCCGGCTGGCGCTGCTCGATGTGTCGCGCACGCTCGGCCGCCTGCTGTCGCTGCGGCTGTGTCGGCGGCGGCTGCCGGTGGTGCTCGCCTCGTGACCCGGGGCGCCGGCCTCGGGCGCCGCGCGGTGCTGGTGCTGGCGGGCCTTGTGCCGTGGCTCGGGCCGGCGGCGGCGCAGGACGGCCCGCTGCTGCGCATCGGCGATCCGGTGCCCGACCTGGTGGTGAAGACCACCCAGGGCGAGACAGTGCGCCTGGGGTCGCTGCGCGGGCGGGTGCTGATCGTGAACTTCTTCGCCGCGTACTGCGGGCCGTGCCGCACCGAGCTGCCGCTCCTCGGTGAGCTGACCGCGCGCCTCGCCGCCGAGGCCCGCAAGCACGACGGCAGCCCCGAGCTGCTCCTCCTGCCGGTCGGCGTCGATGAGCGGCCCGCCGACTCGGCACGTTTCGCCGCCAGCCTCGGGGTGAGCGCGCCGGTGCTGAGCGATCCGCAGGGCGAGGTGCGCAAGGCCTTCACGCCGCAGCGCTACCCCTGCACCTTCCTCATCGATGCCGCGGGCGTGGTGCGCCACATAAACCGCGGCTTCGGCTCCGGCTACCCGGCGCGCATGGAGCGCTGGCTGCGCGGCCTGCTGGCCCTTGCCCCCGTCCCTCGTCCCTAGGTGGCGGCGGGCGAGCGTATGGTGACCCCATGATCGAGTTCCGCAACGTCTGGAAGGCCTTCGCCGGACACGAGGTGCTGCGCGGCCTGAACCTGACGGTGGCGCGCGGCGAGATCCTCTTTATCATCGGCGCCTCGGGGGTCGGCAAGTCGGTGACGATCAAGCTGCTGATTGGCCTGCTCAAGGTCGATCGCGGCGAGGTCTGGCTCGACGGCGCCCGCACCGACCCGCTGTCCGAGGAGGCGCTGCGCCCGGTCCGCCAGCGCTGCGCCATGGTCTTCCAGCACTCGACGCTGTTCGACTCGATGACCGTGCTGGAGAACGTCGCCCTGCCGCTGCGCAAGCACTACCGCCTCAAGCCCGCGCAGGCGCAGGCGCAGGCCCTGGAGTTTCTCGACAAGGTGCACATGCGCGAGTTCGCCGAGCACCTGCCGGCGGCGCTGTCCGACGGCATGCGCAAGCGGGTGGCGATCGCCCGGGCGCTGACCCTGAAGCCGCAGTACATGCTGTTCGACGAGCCGACCACGGGCCTTGACCCGGTGAGCGCCCGCCGCGTCGACGCCCTCATCCGCGAGCTGTCGCGCGAGCTGCGGGTCACGGCGATCGTGGTCTCCCACGACCTGACCTCGATCTTCGCGGTCGCCGATCGGGTGGCGCTTTTGTATCAGGGCCGCGTGCACGCGCTCGGCACGCCCGACGAGCTGCGCGGTAGCGGCGACGCCGTGGTGCAGCAGTTCATCACCGGCTGCAGCGACGGTCCGATGGAGACACCGGGGTTCTAGCGGCGGAGCAGAGGAGGGAGGTGAGGCTAGGCGGCGGTGCGCGCGCGTCGTCTTAGGAGGGTGCCCAGGCCGAGGGCCGCCAGGCAGCCCAGCATCAGCCAGCCGCCCGTCTGCGCCGCGGCGGCGCCACCCACGGTGCAGCCGCTGCCGCCCTCGTACTTTGGATCGGTGCCGGGGGTCGTCTGGCAGCGCCCGCTCGCCACGTCGCACGAGCTGCCGCCGGCGCACTGGGCGCTGGAGGTGCACTCGACACAGGTCCCAGCGGCGCTGCACTGGCGCGTGGCGGCCGGGCAGGCCTGGCAGCTACTGCCGCAGTGGTCGGAGGTGTTGCAGCTCTGGCAGAGGCCGTCGCCGCAGTAGCTGCCGGCGGCGCAGCTGGCGCCGGCGGTGCTGCACTCCTGGCAGGCGGAGCTGGTGCCGGCGACGCTGCTAAAGAGCTCGCCGGCGGCCACCAGCTTGAAGCTGTTCTGGTACATCACCGTGTCGGTGAGCGGGGTCAGGCAGATGTCGTTCGGGCACTCCTGGACGGCGGTGTCGGTGCGCGCCCACTCAAGGAACGCCGTGCTGCCGTTCTGGTAGTAGACAAGCTCGACCGGATAAAGCCCCGCGTCGGCGAAGATGACCTGCTTGATGACGCGCGCCGAGATCCGCTCGTCCGCCGACAGCACCGCCGTCTTGCCGATCTGCAGCGAGCAGGCGTCGTCGCAGTTCACCCCGAAGCTCAGCGTCTTGCCGGCGAGCGTCGTCGGCACGTTGAAGTAGCCGCGCAGGCGGAAGGCGATGTTCGAGTCGGTGCCCATCGGCATCGCCGCCGCGTCCTTGCTGTACGGCAAGAGCGCGTCGGGCGCAGCCGGCTGGGTGAAGTCGCCCGCGGCGTTGGCCTGGCCGTTGCGCAGGTTGAGGTTGCCGAAGATGCGCGTGGTCCGCTCGAGCACCGCCGGATCGGTGGTCGGCTTGTCGAGGATGGCGATCGCCTCGGCCTTGTTGCCGAGCGGCTGCGTCGCCAGAAAGTGGGTGGCGCTGCCGCACAGGCCGGTCCCGACGTCGCTGCGCGGGCCCGCCGCCGCCTGGCTCTTGGTGAAGGTGATCGGACTGGCCGCCGCCGTCGAGAAAAGGGCAGCTTGCACGAGCAGCGCGGCGAGAGCTTGGCTTTTCCAGGTGGTGATCATGCTTAATTCCGTACGCCACCCTCGGCGGGAGCGTCTTTCTGGTGGTAGATGAGCAGCGGCGGCTGCTGCTGCTCGACCACCTCTTCGTTGATGAGCGCCTCCTTGATGTTGGGGCGCGCCGGAATCTCATACATGGTCTCAAGCAGCAGGCTCTCGACGATGGCGCGCAGCCCGCGGGCGCCGCTCTTGGTCTTTAGCGCCTCGTGCGAGATCGACTTCATCGCCCCCTTGGTGAAGCGCAGCTTGACGCCGTCCATCTCGAACAGCTTCTGGTACTGCTTGATGAGCGCGTTGCGGGGCTTGGTGAGGATGTCGATGAGCGCATCCTCGGACAGCTCGTGCAGCGGCGCGATCACCGGCAGGCGGCCGATGAACTCGGGGATCATGCCGTACTTGAGCAGGTCCTCGGGCTGCACCTCCTTGAGGAAGTCCCACACCTTGCGGTCGTGCTTGGACATGATGTTGGCGCCAAAGCCCATCGTCTTCTGGCCGACCCGCTGCTCGATGATGTCCTCCAGCCCGACGAAGGCGCCGCCGCAGATGAACAGGATGTTGGTCGTGTCGACCTGGAGGAACTCCTGCTGCGGGTGCTTGCGGCCGCCCTTGGGCGGCACGCTCGCGATCGTGCCCTCGATGATCTTGAGCAGCGCCTGCTGCACGCCCTCACCGGACACGTCGCGGGTGATGGACGGGTTGTCGCTCTTGCGCGCGATCTTGTCGATCTCGTCGATGTAGACGATGCCGCGCTGCGCCCGCTCGACGTCGTGGTCGGCGTTCTGGAGCAGGTTCACGATGATGTTCTCGACATCCTCGCCGACGTAGCCGGCCTCGGTGAGGTTGGTGGCGTCGGCGATCGCGAACGGCACATTCAGGATGCGGGCCAGCGTCTGGGCGAGTAGCGTCTTGCCGCAGCCCGTCGGACCGATGAGCAGGATGTTGGACTTCTGCAGCTCGGTCTCGTCGGGGCCGATCTTGGCCTCGATGCGCTTATAGTGGTTGTGCACGCCCACCGCGAGGATCTTCTTGGCGCGCTCCTGGCCGATCACGTACTCGTCGAGGACGAGCTTGATCTCGGAGGGCTTGGGCACCGAGGTCGTGCCGAAGGTCTGCTCCTCTTTTTCGATCTCTTCGGCGATGATGTCGTTGCACAGGCCGATGCACTCATCGCAGATGTAGACCGTCGGTCCGGCGATGAGCTTGCGCACCTCTTTTTGGCTCTTGCCGCAGAAGGAGCAAGACAGCCCGTGCATGTCGTCTCGGCGTTTATCCAGATCGCTCGCCATTAATTTCCCCCGCGGCTACTTGGCGGCCGGCGTCGCTTCGGGCTTCTTCTTGACCAGGATCTCGTCGACAAGGCCGTACTCCTTGGCCTCGACCGGGCTCATGAAGTAGTCGCGCTCCATGTCGCGGCGGAACTTGTCCTCGGCGGTGCCGGTGTGCTTGGCGTAAAGCTCGATGAGGCGATCGCGGGTGCGCAGGATCTCGCGCGCGTGGATGTCGATGTCCGTCGCCTGCCCCGAGTAGCCGCCGAGCGGCTGGTGGATGAGGATGCGCGAGTTCGGCAGCGAGTAGCGCTTGCCCTTGGCCCCGGCCGCCAAAAGAAATGAGCCCATCGATGATGCCTGTCCCATGCAGATCGTCGCCACGTCGCAGCGGATGTACTGCATGGTGTCGTAGATCGCCAGGCCGGCGGTGACCATGCCGCCCGGCGAGTTGATGTAGAGCATGATGTCTTTGTCGGGGTCCTCGGACTCCAGGAACAAGAGCTGGGCGATGATGGTGTTGGCGACCATGTCGTCCACCGCCGTGCCGAGGAAGATGATGCGGTCCTTGAGCAGGCGCGAGAAGATGTCCCAGCCGCGCTCGCCGCGGTGAGTCTGCTCGACGACGGTCGGGATCAGGTACGACATCGAGAGCGAGGAGTCGGAGCTCGGACCGTTTGCTGCCTTGAAGTTGTGCATAAGAGCGTGATCCTTGAGTGACCTTGTGAGTGACCTTGAGGGATTTTCGAAATGACCGTGGGGAAGTGAGCTTGCGAGTGTGACCTCTGCGGAGTGGCCGCGACCCCTGCGGGCCCGGGCAGGGGCATCCTCATGTTCCTACTACCAGACCATCAGGGAGCCTAATCGTCAAGCGACAAGCCCCCCGTTCTGCCCGCCCGCGCGCTTACTCTACTGTTGCTGCGCAGGGGCTGCGGATCGCGCCGCAGCTCAGGTAGCGGCTGCGGCGTCGCTTGCGGCGTCGGCCTTTTTGATCTGGGCCTTGGCCTCAAGGACGTCCAGCGCCATCTCCAGGCGGAGCTGGCCGCGCAGCTGCTGCAGGTTCGGATCCTCGCGCTGCATCTCGGCCTTGAGGCGCGCCACGCTCTTGTCGCGCTCCTTGGCCAGCTCGGACAGGTGCTTTTCGAGGTCGGCGTCGGTGACCTCGACCTTCTCCTTGTCCGCCAGGGCCATCATGACGAACTCGATCGACAGGTTGCGCACCGCCTCGGCGTGCGCCGCCTGGGCGAGCGCCTCGGGGGTCGCCGCCTCGTACTTGGCGTCGGGGTTGTTCTTGCGCGTCTCCTGGAACAGCTTCAGCTCGAGCTGCATGCGGCTGCGCTGGTTCTCAAGCAGGTTGCGCGCCAGGCGCTGCACCAGGTTCGTCGGCAGCGGCACCGGGTTGCGCTTGAGCAGCTCCTCGACGAGCGACAGGCGCATCTCGTGCTTGGCCTCTTCGGCGTCCTCTTCGACCAGGTTCTTGCGCAGCTTCTCTTTGAGCTCGGCCAGGCTGTCGGCCTCGCCGGTGTCCTTGGCGAAATCATCGTCGAGCTCGGGCAGGTGCTTCTGGTGCGCCGACTGGACGGTGATCTTGAAGGTACCGGTCTTGCCGGCGAGCTCGGGCGGCAGCCCCTCGGTGGGCATGGTCAGCTTGAGCTCGTGGTCGCGGGCGCCGAGCGGGATGCCGGCGAGCGCCTCGGCCAGGCCGGGCAGCGGCGACATGTTGGGCCGCGTCAGATCGACGCTCATCTCTTTGTCTTTGTAGGTGAGGTGGGCGAGCGTGCCGGTGAGCAGGATGTTCAGCACGTCGGTCGCCGCGGCGGTGTCGCGCCCCTCGACCGGGCGCAGCTCGGTCTGCGCCTGGCGCTTGCGCTCCAGCGCATTCTGCACCTGCTCGTCCCCGGCCTTGGCGGCGCGCTGGGTGACCTCCAGGCCGACGTAGTCCTTGACGTCGATCTGCGGCATGAGCTCGATGCGCGCCGTGTAGCGCAGCGGCTCGTTGCGCTTGATCGCCGGGAGGGCGTCGAGCATCGGCTCGCTGACGACGCGCAGCTGCTGCTGGCCGATGACGAACGAGATGCTCTCGTTGACCAGCTCGCGCGAGGCGTCCTCGGCGACCTTCTTGCCGAACATGCTCTCTAGGAGCGAGCGCGGCGCCTTGCCCTTGCGGAAGCCGCGCAGGTTCACCTGTCGCCCGAGCTGCTTGAAGCCCTCGTCCAGCTTCGCGTTGACCTGCTCGCGCGCGACCTCGACATTCACGCGCTTTTCGACCGGAGATACGTCTTCGAACTCGAACTGAACGGGGGAGCCCTGCATCATCGCCTCTCTAAGAAAGTAGCCAGCCGGGGCAGCCCGGCGAAGTCGCCAGCTGGGGCCGGCGGGAGCGTGCCGGGGTGCCGGCGTGTGACCAAGGAAACGCTAGGGTCTAGCGGTTTCCTTGCAGTGTCCAGGATTTAGGCCAACCGGTAAAGTAGGTATTCATTTTTGCCGCCCAGGTTTGCCGCCCGGGTTTGCCGCCCAGGGTCTGCCGCCCGGGTCCGCGGGCCAGGGCCAGGCTAGTTGCAGCCGGCGGGAGCCGCCACTCCGGTGTCGTTTTGCGCCCCGCTGTCGATCCAGCGCCCGAACAGCTCGATGTTGGCGGCGTCGAGCGGCTGGAACAGCGGCATCACCGAGCCGAGCGGCTTGGTCGGCCCGCTGTCCGCCGGGGCCAGGGTCAGCTTCTGATAGAGGAAGCTCGCGTCCTTGTCGCCGGCGACGAGCCGCCGCGGGTACTGGCCCTTGGCGGTGCTGCGGTAGGTCGCGCCCTGGGTGGCGCCGACCAGGGCGCAGTAGGCGTCGGCCTCGGCCAGCGACAGGCTTCCCGAGGCGGTCGAGGACGCGGCGTGGCACGAGCTGCTGAGCGCGCAGCTCGTCTTGAGCAGCGGCCGCAGCTCGCTGAACGTCACCGGCTGGTTGTCCTTGGGATCCTGGCCGCAGCCACCCGCCAGCAGCGCCAGCAGCGCCAGCCCATCGGCCACGACCCCAAGGCGCGAGCGCCCGGACCGCGAGTTGTTTTTGCTATTAGAAGGATTCGCGTTTTGTCGGCTCATGTGAACTTACGGCGCACGCTAGCACAGCTTGGCGCACCCACACAGGGCCAGTTTCGTGCGCCGGGCGAGCCGCTTGATCGCAGCCTCGCGGCGCAGGGCGGCGCTGCGATCGGCCGCCGCCTCAAAATACGCCAGCGCCACCGGCAGCCGGCAGCGGGGGTGAGCCCCGCACGCACGCGCGGCAGGTAGATCTTCACCGCCGTGCCCTGCCCCGGTTCGGAATAAATCTTG
>DAOMZC010000275.1:0-7661 GCA_035437965.1 Pseudomonadota bacterium | reverse complement strand
CGATTCAGGTTCGGCCTGCTTCGCCGGTGATGCCGTCGTGGGCACTGTCATCGCTCGGATCTTGTAGGTCAGCTTGAGGTAGTAGAAGTTGCCGAGCTCGCGCGGGCTGATAAGCGAAATCGCCACGCCGCTCTTGCCGGCCCGGCCGGTGCGGCCGGTGCGGTGGACGTAGACCTCGGCCGACTCGGGGAAGGTGTAGTTTATGACGTGCGAGAGGTCGCTGATGTCGATGCCACGGGCGGCAACGTCGGTGGCGACCAGGTACTTGAGGTCCTTGGCCTTCATTCGGCCCATGACCCGCTCGCGGTCGGCCTGCGACAGGTCGGAGGAGATGGCCTCGGCGTCGAGCCCCTGGCTGCGCATGAACTCGGCGACCTGCGAGGTCTCCTCGCGGGTGTTGCAGAAGATTACCGCGCTGTCGGGGCGCTCGACCTCCAGCACGCGCAAGAGGTCGCGCATGCGGCCCATGCCGGTCACCATGTAGTAGGCGTGGACGACCTCGGCGACGCCGACATAGTCGGCCGACATCTGGATCATCAGCGCCGACTTCTGGTGGCGGCCGGCCAGCCGGACGACCTCGTCGGGCATGGTGGCCGAGAACAGCAGCGTCTGGCGATCGGCCGGACAGCGCTTGATGATCTCCAGGATGTCCTCGAGGAAGCCCATCGACAGCATCTCGTCGGCTTCGTCGAGCACCAGGACCTTGATGCGGTTGAGGTGAAGGGTGCCGCGGCGCAGGTGATCGAGGACGCGGCCCGGCGTACCGGACACGACGTGGCCGCCGGCGCGCAGGAGCTCGATCTGCCGCCCCATCGGGGCGCCGCCGTAGACCGGCACGACCTGGACCGCGCGCCGCTCGGCGATGCGGCTGATCTCGGTCGCCACCTGCAGCGCCAGCTCGCGCGTGGGTCCCAGGACCAGCGCCTGCGGGTGGCCGTTCTTGACGTCCGCCGCCGGGTCGATCAGCGCCTGGACGAACGGGATGCCGAAGGCCGCGGTCTTGCCCGAGCCGGTGCGTGACTGAACGATCAGGTCGCGCCCGGCCATGATCGGCCGGTAGACCCGGCGCTGGACCTGCAGCGGCTCGGAGAAGCCCATCGCCAACAGCGACTGCAGGACATCCTCGGCCAGGCCCATCTCGGCGAAGGTCTGCGGCGCCGGCCCGTAGTCGGCCTCGCTCAGCACGGCCGGCGACGCGCCCGCCCCCTCGGCGCCCGCTTCGGCGGCACCGGGAACGACCGTCAGCGCGGCGCTCGGGGCGACGGTGATGGCTACCGTCGGTGCGACGATAAGGGCCGCTTGCTCTTGACTCTCAGCGGCGGGTGGAACCTCGTTGGTGGTAGTGGCGGGGGCGCGCTCGGCTCCCGCTTGGCCGGCGAGCGCTTCGGCGCTCTGGCTGGCCTGTCCTTGCTCGTTCATAAAAATCCTCTCTGGTGCCCGTCACGACCGGTCTCGCAGGCGCTGCCGCCTTGGCTCCGCTGGTCGCGGCATCCGCGGCGCGCTGGGTCCGGCCGAAAGGCGGCAGGATCTCCGAGCGCGACCTGGCACGGTGCGGCGGGCTTCTGGTAAGGGGGTCGGAGACAGCCGGTGGGCGCTGCTTGGGCCCGCACGCTGTGACCGACCGACCCGGTGGGGGGCGCGAGCCTGGCTCCCTGGCAACGACAACACGCGGCGACTGCGCCCGGAACTGTCGCGCGGCGTGCCCGCAGGCCACAAGCCTCCCGCCGCAGCGGTCGAGCCCTACGCCGTCCGACACCGCCCCGTGGGAGGTTCCCCCGGGCGAGCGATGGCGGACAGCTGACGGGTCGGCGATGCGGAGGGCGAAGCGGCGTGCGCACTGCTCAGCGGGCGGCAAGCCGCGGAGCGACGCGAATCTAAGCGGGGCGCGCGTCGCTACGTGGAGTCCGTCGTACTGAGCTAAGTGGATTGGGGACAAAAGCAGGCTACGATCTCTTCGATATTAGCTACCGATTTTGTCGAAAGCTAGCGGGCATTTCTACTTGTGTCAAGGTCATGTCAAGGGCTAGCGCGCCCTTATGGCGCTGAGCTTGGACGCCGCTTCAGCTGCGCAAGCCACGGCACGATTTGAACGCCGCCAGCGCGTCTTTGGTAGGTAGGGGCAGGAAAACGACCGGCGCGGACGAAATCAGCGCAGTGGGGTCTGGCCACGGCGAATCCATGTCAATATAGTGGGCACAGTGTGGTTCTCGCGAAATATCCGGCACGAACCTGACGTGCGGCGCCGCTGAGGCGGCCGCCCCGGGTGTTGGCAGCCGGATGAGGCGGCGGACCTGACAGCGATGGGACCCTCGGCACCCCACCCCAGGGGGGCCCGGCCGCTGCACTCCCGCCGCAGGCGCACTGCGCATAGGCGATAAGGCCGGTGACTGGGCAGCGCGCCCGGTCGCCCGCAGTCCGCGGCAGCGCTTGCCCGCAGGGCCGCCTGGCCGCAGGGCCGCCTGGCCGCAGGGCCGCAGGGCCAAAGAAACGAATTACCGACGATGGCGGACCTTCTGTCAGCAGGGGTCGCGACGGCTCCGCCAACTTCTTACGAGTTACGAGGCGAATTAAAGATGTCTACAAGTTCAATCGATGTCGAGCTTCCACCTTCGGACCCCGGCCAGGCGCCGGTCAGCCCCCCGTCCCCGAGCGGCCCGCGGGCGCGCGTCGGCCTCACCGTAGTCTCTGGCCCGGAGCCCACGCCCGAGGCGGGTGCCGCGGGCGCAACCGCCGCCGTCCGGCCGGCTGTCGATCCGGCCACCCTGACCCACTCCCAGCTCAAGCGCGGCCGCTTCTGGAGCCACATCCCGGCCTACGCCGAGGTCGACGAGGCGACGTTCCTCGATCACAAGTGGCAGTCCAAGCACACCATCACCAACGTCGACAAGCTCCTGGCGGCGGTGCGCGGCCTGGTCTCGGGCGAGTTCCTCCGCGACGCTGCCGAGGGCTTCCAGCGGGCGCCGATGAGCGTGCGGGTCTCGCCCTACCTGCTGAGCCTGATCAACTGGGAGGACCCGTACAGCGATCCGCTGCGCATCCAGTTCATCCCGCTGTCGTCGCGCCTATTGCCGGATCACCCAAAGCTCGGCCTCGACTCGCTGCACGAGATGGCCGACGCCCCGGTGCCCGGCCTGACCCACCGCTACCCGGACAAGGCGCTGTTTCTGCCCCTTGATACCTGCCCGGTGTACTGCCGCTTCTGCACCCGCAGCTACGCGGTGGGCATCGACACTCAGCTGGTCGACAAGGTCGATCTGCACGTCAGCGAGGAGCGCTGGAAGCGGGCGTTTGCCTATATCGCCTCGCGCCCCGAGCTGGAGGACATCGTCATCTCCGGCGGCGACGCCTACAACCTGCGCCCGCAGCAGCTGCGCGAGATCGGCGAGACCCTGGTAAAGATGGACAACATCCGCCGCATGCGCTTTGCCACCAAGGGGCCGGCGGTGATGCCGCAGAAGATCCTCACCGACTCGGCGTGGCTCGACGCGCTCACCTATGTCGTCGAGCTCGGGCGCAAGCTGCACAAAGAGGTCGTGCTGCACACCCACTTCAACCACCCGAGCGAGATCACCGGCATCACCCAGGACGCGATGAACGTCCTTATGGAGCGCGGCATCTTCGTGCGCAACCAGTCGGTGCTGCAGCGGCGGGTGAACGACCGGCCCGAGGTGATGGGCCTGCTCATCAAGCGCCTTGGCCACATAAACGTCCACCCCTACTACGTGTACGTGCACGACCTGGTAAAGGGAGTCGAGGACCTGCGCACCACGCTGCAGACCGCGATCCAGCTGGAGAAGACGGTGCGCGGCAGCACCGCCGGCTTCAACACCCCGACCTTCGTCGTCGACGCGCCCGGCGGTGGCGGCAAGCGCGACGCCCACTCGTACGAGTACTACGACCGCACGACCGGCATCTCGGTCTACACCGCGCCGTCGGTCAAGCGCGACCGCTACTTCTTCTACTTCGATCCGCTCGACCTCCTGCCGCCCGAGGGCCGCGCCCGCTGGGCCGACCCGAGCCAGCACGAGCAGATGATCGCCGAGGCGCAGCAGGCGGCGATGAAGCAGCAGCGCTAGCCCACCGGCCGTCCGCGCCGCCGCTCAGTCGGCCCGCATACTTCCTCAACGCCCAGGCCCAGCCGATCGCCCGGCGCCGACTGTCCAGCGCCGAGCGTCTGGCGCCGATCATCCGATGCCGATGATCCGGCGCCGATGATCCGGCGCCGATGATCCGGCGCCGATCATCCGGCGCCGATCATCCGGCGCCGATCATCCGGTGCCGATCGTCCGGCGCCGATCGTCTAGCGCCGATCGTCTAGCGCCGATCAGCCGGTGCCGATCAGCCGGTGCCGATCGCCGGCGCCGGTCGTGGCCGCCGCGGCGAGGCGCTGCTAACCTCGCGTCACTGCTCGCAGTTCCGGCCGGGCCCATTTTTTCATTGCGGCGCTCTGCGCTCGCGTTCATCCTGCGCTCAAAAATTCGGCTCGTCGGGCCCGCACAGGCTGCGGGTCCGCCCGGCCGCTGCGGTCATCCCTTTGGAGGTCCTCACGATGCACTCATCCGGTACGATCCCCCGTCGCTGGTCCGTTGCTGACTCGCGTGAAGTCTACGCAGTCCGCCAGTGGGGCGGTCGCTACTTCGATATCGGCGAGAGCGGCAGCCTCGTAGCCCACCCCGCGGGTCTGCACCCCGCCGGCAGCTCGTCCACAAACGCGGCCGCCAACGCGGCCGGCAGCGCGGGCACCGGCGATCACCCCGCCGGCATCGACCTCAAAGAGCTCGTCGACGAGGTCCGCAAGCGCGGCATCGGCCTGCCCCTGCTCATCCGATTTCCCGAGATCCTCAAGAGCCGCATCGTCGACCTGAACCAGGCATTCCGGACCGCGATCACCGAGTACGGCTACAAGGGCGCCTACAAGGGCGTCTACCCGATCAAGGTCAACCAGGACCGCTACGTCGTCGAGCAGATCGCCCAGTACGGCCGCCCCTACCACTACGGCCTGGAGGCCGGCAGCAAGCCCGAGCTGCTGGCGGTGATGGCGATGCTCGAGGACGAAGAGGCACTCATCATCTGCAACGGCTACAAGGACGAGGAGTACGTGGAGAGTGCGCTACTCGCCTCCAAGCTCGGCCGCAATATCATCCTCGTCGTCGAGAAGTACAGCGAGCTGTCGCTGATCGCCGAGATCGCCAAGCGCAACAACCTTCGCCCGCGCATCGGCATCCGCGCCAAGCTGTCGTCCCGCGGCTCGGGGCGCTGGGAGGCCTCGGGCGGCGATCGCAGCAAGTTCGGCCTGTCCTCGCGCGAGATGCTCGAGGCGATGCGCTACCTGCGCGAAGCGGGGCTCCTCGACAGCTTCGAGCTCCTGCACTTCCACCTCGGCAGCCAGATCTCGTCGATCCGATCGATCAAGAACGCGATGCGCGAGGCCGGGCGGTTCTTCATCGAGCTGTCGCGCGCCGGCGCCCCGCTGCGCTACCTCGACGTCGGCGGCGGCCTCGGCGTCGACTACGACGGCTCGCAGACCAACTTCTCCAGCTCGATGAACTACACGATGCAGGAGTACGCCAACGACATCGTGTACGGCATCATGGAGCTGTGCGACGAGGCCGGCATCGCCCACCCGACGATCGTCTCCGAGTCGGGCCGCGCCGTGGTCGCCGATCACGCGATGCTCGTCGTCGACGTCCTCGGCGTCAGCGAGTTCGACGTCGGCAAGGTCCCCGAGTCCCTGCCCGAGGTCGTCGCCCCGGTGGTCCGCCACCTCTGGGACTCCTACCGCGACATCTCGCGCAAGAACTTCCTCGAGGCCTACCACGACGCCATCGAGTACAAGGACGAGTGCATGACCCTGTTCGCGCTCGGCCACCTGTCGCTCGAGCAGCGGGTCATCGCCGAGGACATCTTCTGGGCGCTGTGCCAGAAGGTCCTGCGCATCGTCCGCGAGCTGCCCCAGGTCCCCGAGGATCTGGAGGGGCTGGAGCGGGCGCTGTCGGACACCTACTTCTGCAACTTCTCGATGTTCCAGTCGCTGCCCGACAGCTGGGCGGTGGATCAGCTGTTCCCGATCATGCCCATCCACCGCCTCGGCGAGGAGCCGTCGCGCGCCGGCGTGCTCGCCGACATCACCTGCGACAGCGACGGCAAGATCGACCAGTTCATCGATCCCCGCGACGTCAAGCACGTCCTCGAGCTGCACCCGCTGACCGGCGACGACTACTACATCGGCATCTTCATGGTCGGGGCCTACCAGGAGATCCTCGGCGACCTGCACAACCTGTTCGGCGACACCAACACGGTGCACGTGCTGAGCGCCCCCGGCGGCGGCTACCACATCGAGCACGTCGTCGCCGGCGACACCGTGACCGACGTGCTCAAGTACGTCGGCCACACCCGCGAGGACCTCACCGCCCGCATGCGCCGCGCCGCCGAGATCGCCCTGCGCAGCCGCCGCATGACGCTGGAAGAGACGCGCAACCTCCTGCGCATCTACGAGCAGGGCCTCTCGGGGTATACCTACCTGGAACGCGACTAGCCGGACCTTCTCATGCGCATCGAATCGTACGCGGACTCCCTGGCGCTGCTACGCGGCCTCGGCACGCTGCGCCAGGGCGGGCTGACGGCGCGCGGCATGCTCTTTCTGGCGCTGAGCGCCCAGGGCCGCATCTACCTCGGGCTCCCCGAGCAGCCCGGCCAGCTCGAGCAGGCCGAGCTGCGCGTCGGCGAGAAGCTGGCGCTGCGCTGGCCGGACGACCCCGCGCTGCCGCAGCGCCTCTACCACTTCGACAGTATCCACGCGCTGCGCGACGATTTCAGCGTCCACAACGGCGACCGCCGCCTCTCCCAGACCGGCAACGCCATCGAGGTCGGCAACATCATCGCCCGCTTCGTACGCGCAAGCGGCCACCAGAGCGTCTTTTTCGGCTGCATGCCCCACCAGCCCGGCACCTGGCTCCAAGGCGGCGCCCAGGTCGTCGCCCTGCACGACTTCGGCGTCGTCGAGGTCGTGCCCGTCCCCGCCGGGCTCCTGGCGCGCCGGCTGCACGATCACCGCCTTTATTTTCTGACCTTCGCCGACATCGCCCGCACCGGCCACCTGGAGGGCTGGCTACCCATCTACGCCGCCCCCTTCGGCAACATCCTGCTCGTCGAGCGGCGCGTGGTGCGCGACCGCCTGGTGCTGTCGTGCGAGCACGGCCTCGTCGAGCTGTCCCTGCACGACCTGCCGCAGGTGCACGAGCGGGCCCGCCTGCCCCTGTGGATCCCGCCCCCGCCGAGCGACAACCCGTTCGCCGAAGAAGATCCGCCCGAGATCGTCTGCCCCGCCGTCCTCGGCCGCATGGACGCCGAGGCGTTCGTGCTCACCCACGGCCACGCCCAGCCCTGGGGCCTGCGCGATCTCGCCCCCGCCGAGGTCTGGGGCTCTCCCACCGGCGAGCTGAACGACATCACGAGCTGGCTGCTGCAGCTAGGCGTCGCCGCCCAGCCCCTGTAGCCCCCCGGACCGCCAGCAGCCCCTCCATCCCCATAGGCGTGGGCCGACCGGACGGAAGGGGGACCCGCGCCTGAGAAGCCCGCCGGAGAAGCCCGCCAAGAAGCCAAGAGGCGTGGGCCGACCGGAGATCCTTTTTTGACAGCGCAGCTGGCAAAAAAGGATCGCA